>DATLZF010000464.1:0-8934 GCA_035574135.1 Candidatus Methylomirabilota bacterium | reverse complement strand
AACCGGTCAGTTCAACACCTGCCACGGCGTCTGGATCAAACTCATCAAAGGCCGCGATCCGGAGGTGTACATCGCCGACCGCCACAACGATCGCATCCAGGTCTTCTCGCTGGAACTTGAGCACAAGCGCACCCTCGTCGGCGACGTGCGCAACCCCTGCTGCTTCTACCAGCACCAGGATCACCTCTACATTCCCGATCTGGCCAGCCGGCTGACGATTCTGGACGCCGACGACAAGGTGGTGGCCCATCTCGGGGATGGCAAGGGCAAGGCGGACAACAAGACGAACCCGGCGCTCTTTGCTGCGCCGCACGCGATGTGCGTGGATTCGCGCGGCGATCTTTACGTGGTGGAGTGGGTCGATTTCGGTCGCCCGCGCAAGTTCCGCCACACCCCCCAGAAGGCGTAGGCCCGCTTGGCATCGTCCTCCCGTTCCTGATCCCTTCAGCCGGGCCGGGGGCCGGGGGCATCCTGGCGCGGCAGGGTGAAGTAAAAGGCGGCGCCCTGTTGGGGCGCGGATTGGACCCAGACGCGCCCCCCGTGGCGGGTGACGATCCGATGGACAATGGCCAGCCCCACGCCGGTGCCCTCGAATTCGTCGGCCTTGTGCAGGCGCTGGAAAACGGTGAAAAGCTTGGTGGCGTAGCGCATGTCGAACCCGACCCCATTGTCCCGCACCGAGAAGATGACTTCGTGAGGTGTCGTTTCCGCCTGGATCTCGACCCGCGGTTCCGGCACGGCGCGGGAGAACTTGACGGCATTGGAAATCAGGTTGGCGAAGACCTGCCGCAGCAGCGAGGCGTCGGCAAACACGCTCGGCAAATCGCCCACCTCGAACCGGGGCAGGCGGTGCTTGAGATTCTGCTGAGCCAACTCCTCGATGACCGTCGCCACCACCTCCCGCGTCTTAACCAGAGTACGATCCAGGTCCTGCCGTCCCAGTCGGGACAAGCGAAGGAGGTCTTCGATCAGTTCATCCATCCGGCGTGCGCTCGACGCGATGACGGAAAACAGTCGGCGCGCCTCCGCGCTGAACGAGGAGGCATGGTTTTCCTCGAGGATCTCGATGAAACCCGTGATGGCCCGCAGCGGAGCGCGCAGATCGTGGGACACCGAGTAGGCGAAGGCTTCGAGGTCGCGGTTGGCCGCCTCCAATTGCTCGGTCCGCCGGGCCACGCGCAATTCCAAGGTGGCGTTGAGCTTTTGGATCGCCTCCTCCGCCAGCTTGCGCTCGGTAATGTCCTGCAGGGTTCCCACCAGTTGGGTGGCTCGTCCTGTCGTGTCCCGGATGACCAACGCCTGCTGGTTGACGATGCGTTCGGACCCGTCCGGCAGTTGGATGCGAAAGTCGAGACCGTGCCATTCGCCACTGGCAATCGCCTCCCGGGCGGCCTGGCGCACCATGTCGCGGTCGTTCGGGTGAATCCGGGAAAAAAAGGCCTCCGCTGTGGCAGGTGCCGCCGTGCCGTCCATCCCCAGAATGCGGCGCGTCTCATCCGACCAGGACACCTGGCCGGTGGGTAAATCGACCTCCCAGCTTCCCACATGGCCGATGCGCTGGGCCAGGCGCAGGCTGGCCTCGCTGCGGCGCAAAGCGTCTTCGGCCATCTTGCGGGCGGTGATGTCGGTCGCGGTGCCGGTGACGGCGACGAGGTTGCCCTGCCCATCCAGCACAGGCCGGGCGTTGCACACCAGGTACAACGGGCGGCCGTCGCGCCGGATGTGTTCGGTCTCGTAGTTGACAATGACTTCGCCCTGCAGGGCGCGGCCGAACATTTCGCGATCCTTCTCCAGGTGCTGGGGCGCGGTGAACTCGGTGAAGTGGCGGCCGATCAGTTCCTCGGGGAGGTAACCATAGGCGTGGCGCGCCGCCCGGTTGACGAAGGTGCAGCGCCCCATCAGGTCCAACGTCCAGATCAGGTCGGTGGCCGATTCAACCAGCTCCCGGTATTTTCTCTCGCTGGATTGCACCGCCGCCTCCGCCGCCTTCCGGTCCGAGATGTCGCGGATGATGGTCGATATGAATTCGATCTCCCCCTCCACATTCCGGCTGGACAAGAGCACTTGGGAAACTGGGATTTCGCGTCCCTCGGCGGTCAGCAACGCGGTCTCGCCCTGCCAATGCCCGTCGCGCAAGGCGGTGGGCAGCCCCGTCTCGGTCAGGAGCCGGTTGGCCCAGGCCGGGTGAAGGGTTGACATCGGGCGGCCGACAAGCTGGCTTTGCTCCGGCACCCCCAGCAATTGGCACCCGGCTCGATTGATGTAGAGCAGCCGGCCATCGGGCGTGGCGATCCCGACCAGGTCGCTGGTGGCCTCGACAATTCGGGCCAGGCGACTGCGTGACGCCTCGGCCTCCCGCCGGGCCGTGATGTCGCGCACATAGAAATGCGCGTGGACGGGATGGCCCGGGATGAAGCTGATGTCCGAATCCAGCAGCACCGTCTTGAGGGAGCCGTCCTTGGCGACGAGGCGGGCCTCGAAGTTTTGCAGCCGCTCGTTGGCCGCCGTCCGCCGCAACAGGCTGCGGGCGGTGGCCTCATCCCCGTGAAACCGGGTGATGTTCTGCCCAACGAACTCCTCCCGCGCGTAGCCCAGGAGACTGAGTTGCGCCTTGTTGCACCAAAGAATGCGGCCATCTACATCGAGCCAGTGCAGGCCCAGAGAGGAGTTTTCCAGGAACGCGCTCAACTGCGCCTCTTTCAGCCTCAGGTTCCTGTGTGTCTCGCGCAGCCGCACCAGCACCCAAATCGCGGCGCTTGCGATCACGGCGTAAACGCCCAACAGAAACACGCCGCGACCTCGGAGCCCGGGTGCGACCTCGGAATCGACGAGCACGTAGAGTCCGTATAACAACCCCGTCACTGCGGGAACGCATCCCGGGCCGATGCCCGTCCGCCAAGACAGGATGGCCGCAGCCAGAATGAACGCGGAGAACGATTCGGGTCCCAAGAGGGGCCGCAAGGCCAGCGCAAGGGCCAGCGCGATGGCGGCGGCACCCACGGCAATCCCGTAGTGCAGCAGGGATCCGGTGGCCGAAGGAGTCAAGCCGGGTCGCCGGAACAACGAGGTGTCCATTCGTCGAGTTCTTCTGCTTTTCTGATCACAGGACAGGGAATGGCCTTCCGGAGGGTGTGCCTCTTCGCGATATGGCCGCTGCCGCCGCTGCCCGGTGGGCGCTGTCTTGTTAATCCGCGCCCGACTGTCCCTGCCCACCGCGGGCAAAGCGATCAAAATTCGGCGGCCATGGCAAGTGACACGATTGATGACAGGCGAACGGTCGCGGCGCAGGCCGAGCCGGTCGCCAGACGGCGTTGTACTGTCGCCACCGGATTCCCATCGCCAAGGGCCGGTGGCCACACCTATGCTCCACGGCATGGCGGCGTCATTGGATGGCAAGGTGATCGTGGTGATCGGCGGCACGACGGGGCTGGGACTGGCGGCGGCCCGAGCCTTCGTGCGGGCGGGGGCGCGCGTGGTGGTCGTGGGACGCAACGCCGAGTCCGGCGCCGCCGCCGAGCGCGAGTTGGGTGCCTTCGGGCGGTTGCTCATCGCCGACGCCACCAGCGGCGAGACGGCCCCCGCCGCGATCCGCAAGGCCATCGAGGCCTTTGGTGGCTTTCACGGCCTTTATCACGTCGCCGGCGGAAGTGGCCGGAAGTGGGGCGACGGGCCGTTGGACGAGATCACCGACGACGGCTGGCGTCACACCCTGGAGCTGAACCTCACGTCCGTGGCGTTTTCCAACCGCGCGGCGGTCCGCCAGTTCCTCCAGCAACGTTCCGGCGGCACAGTGCTGAACATGAGTTCCGTGCTGGCGTTCTCGCCGTCGCCGCGGTTCTTCAGCACTCATGCCTACGCCGCAGCCAAGGCCGGCATCATCGGCTTGACCCGCGCCGCCGCGGCCCACTACGCGCCGGCCGGCATTCGCTTCAACGTGCTGGCTCCCGCGCTGGTGGCCACGCCGATGTCGGAGCGCGCCCAGAGCGACCCGCAAATCCTCGAGTTCATCGCCACCAAACAGCCCTTGGACGGCGGCCGCATCGGCCGGCCGGAGGACCTTGATGCCGCCGCCGTCTATCTCATGTCCGATGACTCGAAGTTCGTCACCGGGCAGGTGCTGGCGGTGGACGGCGGTTGGTCCGTTTCCGAAGGACAGGTGCCGGTGGTGCGAGCAGCCTCGCCTCCTCCGCCGGCGTCTCCGGTGGGCATCTGGCGGCGGCTGGGCGCCTGGTGGGGGCGCCTTTCCAAGTCATGAGCTTTGCCGTGGGCATCGATCTGGGCGGCACCAGTATCAAGGCCGTGGCGGTGGATCGGGCCGGGGTCGAACTGGCGCGCGAGCAGGTTGCCTTCGATCCGGCGGTGCGGATGGACTGGGCGGACAAGATTCGCGAGTTGGTGCGGCGGCTGGAGGCCGGGCAGGGCCGGGCAGCGGTGGCCGTGGGCCTTTCCGCGCCGGGGTTGGCGGATGGCGAGGGCCGGGCGATAGCCTGTATGCCGGGCAGACTGGAGGGCCTTGAGGGATTGAACTGGACGAAGTTCCTGCAGCGACCCAGTCCGGTGCCCGTTCTGAATGACGCTCACGCGGCGCTGCTTGGTGAGGTGTGGGTGGGGGCGGCCCGGGGGGCGCGGGATGTTTTCATGCTCACTCTGGGGACGGGTGTGGGAGGGGCGGCGATGGTGGAGGGCCGGCTCTTGCGCGGCCACATCGGGCGCGCGGGGCATCTCGGTCACATCTGTCTCGACCCGGAAGGCCCGCCCGATTGCACCGGGATGCCGGGCAGTCTCGAAGACGCCATCGGCAATGGCACGGTCGGGCGGCGGTCAAGCGGCCGGTTTGCCACCACGCACGACCTCGTCGCTGCGTATCTCGCCGGGGACGCGGCGGCGTCCGCCGTGTGGCTCCGATCCGTGCGGGCGCTGGGCTGCGCCGTGGGTTCGCTCATCAATGTCCTCGATCCCGAGGTGGTGATCATTGGCGGTGGTGTGGCGCGCGCGGGCGCGGCGTTGTTCGAGCCCTTGGAGAAGGTGGTGCGGGAGGTGGAATGGCAGCCGGCCGGCGCCCGCGTGAGAATTGTCCCGGCGCAACTGGGCGAAATGGCCGGCGCGTACGGGGCGGCCAGCCAGGCACTGCGCGGCGCCGAGTGAGGCGGCACTCGGATCGGCCCTTCGGCGGCCGGGTGGCAACAGCCCGGGGTTCCCTCCAAACGGCCTTCCAAGGGATCGAGTGGCGTCCGTTCAAATTTGCCTCAAGACCCGGGCGTTTCTTCCGAATGAAGCGGCAAGAATGCGTGAAGTTCGGTTACGGGCTCCCGCTCAGGTTGTCTCGAGAGCGGCCGTTGCGACGGTCCTGAAGGGGCGGGGTCCCGCGGGGAGAGGCGCCGCGTCGCGCGTTCCTGAGCACCCGGATGCTGCAACACGTCCTGAGCTGGCGGCTTGATGTCGTCGTGTTCGCCGCTTTGTGCCTGGCCGGCACGGGATGGGCCCATTGTTGGCTGGTGCGCCGGCAGCAGCGGGGGTTGAACCGGGAAAACTGGCTGGCCGTCGCGGCTTTAGTGCTGGGGGGCGCGGTCGTGGCCGAGGTGGCGGGCCGCTACGAGAGCCGCCGGCTGGTGCACATGGTCAGCGGGCTGGCTCCGACCTACGCCCGGGAAATGGAACGGTTGGGGCACGCTCAGATCACCCTCGACACCCCGGCCGATGATCCGCTCTACCTCGCCCTCATCCAGCGACAGATCGAATGGCTGCGGCTGAACCCCGCCATCAGCGACATCTACACTTTCCGACAACTGCCCGATGGCCGCGTCGTGCTCCTGGTGGACTCGGAGACGGACTACAACCGCAATGGCGTTTACGACGATGCCCGCGAGGAGCGGACGCCCATCGGGGAGGAGTATCCGGAGGTGTCGGAATCCATCCTCCGGGCCTTCGCTGGCGAGAGTGTTTTCGATGACCAACCGGTGACCGACCGGTGGGGCACCTGGGTGGCGGCCTCCGTGCCGTTGCGAGATCCCGCGGGTGCTGTGGAGGGCGTGCTGGGCGTGGATTTTCCGGCGGAGACGTGGTTGCGCGGCATCCTGGGGTTTCGGGCGGCCGCGCTGGGCTTCGTGTTCGCCCTGGTTGTTATTCTCGTTGGCTCGGCCGCCTGGGTGATGCTGCTGCGCCGGGAGATGCAGATGCGGGCGCATTCCGAGGCGGAAGTGGTGTCGCGCAACCGCGAACTGGAGACCCTGCACCGCATTTCGCAGTTGGCCCTCCACACCTCGTCCTGTCAGGGCGCCTACGAAAAGATCGTGGCCGAACTGGCCGCCGCCACCGAGTTCCCGATCGTGGCGATCGAATGGCATGATCGCGCCCGAGATGTCATGGTGTTCAAGGCCGCGCAAGGCATCGATTACAAGCCGGAAGCAGGGGCGTTCGAGATCCCGGCCGATGCAACGCTGTCCGGGCGGGTGGCCCGCAGCGGCCAGCCGCTGGTGATGACGCTCAACGCTGCGGACGCGGCCGGCGTGGATGAGCGACTCCGGCGCTTGAACATCAAGACGTTTGCCTGCTTCCCCCTCGCGATCGAGGATCGGATCCTGGGCGCGCTTTGCTTGGGCCACACGAGCGAGGTTCCGCTGGGACCGAGTTTCACCGCTTGGATGAGCAGCATCGCCAACGAGGTGGCCGCGCTCACCGAACGCAAGCGGGCCGAGGAGCAGTTGTCCCGTCGTGAGCGGGAGTTCAAGGCCCTGGCCGAAAACTCCCCCGACATCGTCTGCCGGCTCGATCGGCAACTCCGTATTCTTTACAGCAACCATCCCATCAACCCCGGTGCGGACCCCACCCCGGCCGCGCAGGAAGGCCTTGGCCTGCGGGAACTCGGCTTGCCGCCCGCCGTGGTCGATCTGTGGGAAGGGGGCTGTCGCGCGGTGCTGAACGAGGGACGGGAACAGGAATTCGAATACAGCCTGGCCGTCCGTGACGCCGAGCGTTGGTATCGCTGCCGCGCCGTGCCGGAGTTGGCCGCCGGTGGCGCGACCGAGTCCGTCCTGGCGATCCTCTATGACATCACAGAGCGTAAGAAGGCGGAGATGGAACTGCGGGAAGCCAAGGACCAGGCGGAAGCCGGCAGCCGCGCCAAGAGCGAGTTTCTGGCGCTCATGAGCCATGAACTGCGCACGCCGTTGAACGCCGTCATCGGCTTCACCGATCTGCTGCTCACCACCCCGTTGGATGACACCCAGCGCGACTACGTCCAAACGATTCGCTCCTCGGGCCACAGCCTGCTGGAGATCATCAAGGACATCCTGGACATCTCCGCCATCGAGGCGGGACGCCTGCAATTGGCCACTCACGAATTCGACCTCGGCGACGTCGTGCGCGAGGTCACCGAAATGTTCGCCGGCCGGGCAAAGGAAAAGGGGCTGTCCCTCACCGTCGATGTCGGCGTGGATGGACCACTGTCCGTTTTGGGGGATGCGGGCCGCGCGCGGCAGGTGCTGATGAACCTGGTGGGCAATGCCGTCAAGTTCACTCCCTCCGGCTCGGTGTCCATCAGTATCGAACGCGAGCCCGCCCGCCCGGCCTGCGCTCGTGGTTTCCTCAAGTGTTCCGTCACCGACACCGGCATTGGCATCCCGCGGGACCGACAGGAGCATCTGTTCCAGAAATTCACCCAGGCGGACGCTTCGACCACTCGTGCCTTCGGCGGCACTGGACTCGGCCTGGCCATCGCCAAGAAACTGGTCGAACTGATGGGCGGCGCCATCGGGCTCACCAGCGAAGCGGGCCGCGGCTCCACCTTCTGGTTCACCCTGCCGGCGGGCACGACCAACAAATCCGCCGGCCCGGGCCGGCCGGAGGTGGCGCCCGGGGGCTGTGCCTCGCCCAATCTCCTGGCCGGTGCCCGCATTCTCTTGGCCGAGGACAACGTCACCAACCAGCGGCTTGCACAACGCATGCTGGCCAAGCTGGGCTGTGTGGTGGACATCGCCAACGACGGCGTGGAAGCCGTCCGGCTCGCCCGGGCGGGTCGTTACGACCTCATCCTCATGGATTGCAGCATGCCGCACATGACCGGTTACGACGCGACTCGCGAGATACGCTCGACCGAACAGGATGACCGTCACATCCCGATCATCGCCATCACGGCCAACGCCATGCGCGGGGATCGGGAAAAATGCCTTGCGGCCGGCATGGACGACTACCTGTCCAAGCCTGTCCAGCAGCAGGCTCTGCGGGACATGCTCGCGCGGTGGTTGACCCAACCCGCGCCCAAGGTTGGCATTTGATGGAGAATCCGTTTTCCAATCCGGCCTCCCGGATCTCCGCGACTCCGGGCCGTTCTCCCTCCCGCGCCCGCCGGCCAATCCTGACGGTAACGGCATCGTTGTTCGTCGTGGCCGGAGTGGGCGGCGCGGTCCTCCACGGGCGGGCGCGACAAGCCGTGGTTGAGGCAGAACTGGCGCGGGTGCGGCAGATGGCGGTGATGCTCGCGGCTGCGGGTGATGCCAGCCTTCATGCGCCCGTCGGCCGGGGGGCGCGCACGCGCGGGCAATCCTCCCGCCCGGCTCCGGGGCCGGTTGCGCGCATGCAGGCGGGCCTGTCGGATGTGTCGTGGCTTGCGGTGGTCAGCGCGGCAGGGGACCGGGCCTGGCATCCCGGGGACCCGGCGTTGTCGCTCGACCCGCCCGAGTTCGCCCAGTGGCCCCTCTCGGCGGCCGAACTGACCAACATGGTCACGTCGATCGTGGCCTCGAGCGAGGCGCAAGCGCAGGTCTGGCGGCGGCCGGGAACCAGGGCTGATTTGTTCGTGGCAGGTGCGCCCGTGTTTGACGGGCAAGGGCAAGTGACCGCGGTGATGTGTTTGGGCGCATCGGCCGAGGCGGCCGAGGCGAGAGTGGCCTCGGTGCGGCGGGCCATCGGGTGCGTGCTTCTTGGCTCGTGCGGCTT
>DATLZF010000463.1:0-3629 GCA_035574135.1 Candidatus Methylomirabilota bacterium | reverse complement strand
GGTCGAGGCGGGGGCCCGCTGCGTGACGCTTGCGTTCAGCCGCTGGGACCACCACGGCGACAACTTCGGAGCGCTCCGTCAGGATCTGCCGTTGCTCGACCAGGGCTTGTCCGCCTTGATCACCGATTTGCACCAGCGCGGACTGGACAAGGACGTGAGCGTGGTGGTGTGGGGCGAGTTCGGCCGCACGCCCACCATCAACAAGGACGCCGGCCGCGATCATTGGCCGCGGGTCTCATGCGCACTCCTGGCGGGAGGCGGGATGAGACACGGCCAGGTCATCGGCGCCACCGACCGGCTGGGCGGCGAGGCCATTGAGCGGCCGGTGCAATTCGGGGAAGTCTTCGCCACGCTTTATCAGCGGCTGGGCATCGACGTGAACAAGGTCACGTTGACCGACCTCACGGGGCGCCCGCAGTTTTTGGTGGACCACGGCCTGCAGCCCATGCGGGAGCTGGTGGGCTGAGCCGCTGCCCGGTTCAAACCTCCGCCTTGGACTCGCGTCCGGTCAAATCGGCCACCGTTTGGGCCGGAGGCTTGCCTTCGTACAACAGCGCGTAAACCTCGTCGATGATGGGCGTGGCCACACCGTGCCGACGGGCCAGTTGGTGTGCCGCACGGGCCGTCGGGTATCCCTCGGCGATGGCCGTCGATCCGGCCAGGATTTCCTCCAGGCGCTCTCCTCGACCGAGCCGCTCGCCCAGACAACGATTGCGGCTCAACCGGGAAAAGCAGGTCACGGTGAGATCGCCCAGGCCACTGAGCCCCGAAAACGTCTCGGCTTGCGCGCCGCAGGCCACTCCCAGTCGCCGAATCTCCACGATCGCCCGCGTCACCAGCGCCGCTTTGGTATTGTCCCCGAAGCCCAGTCCGTCCCCCACGCCCGCCGCCACGGCCACCACGTTCTTGAGCGCGCCGCCAAGCTCGACCCCGAGCACATCAGGGCTGGTGTAAACCCGGAAGCATGGACGGTGAAAGAGTTGTTGCACCTGTGCGGCCGTGGCGAGATCCGCGCTGGCCGCCACGACGGCGGTGGGCACGCCCCGGGCGACTTCCTGGGCCAGCGAAGGCCCGGATAACGCCGCAATGCGAGCGTGCGGCGCGAGACCGGCCAACACGCCCGACATGGTCAACCCGGTTTCATATTCGATCCCCTTGGTCACCGTCACCGCCACGCCGGCATGTTCCTTCAGCGCGATCCCCACGTCACGGATAGCCTTGGAGGGGACGGCCACGACGACGCAATCCTGCCCGGCGACGGCGCGTGTCAGGTCGGCTTCGTAGCGCCAGTCCGCCGGCAGTTCGATCCCCGGCAGGTAACGCTCGTTGCGGCGGGCGCCGGCCATGTGGGCCAAGTGGGCGGGATCATGGCCCCAGAGCGTGATCCGATGACGGTCCTGCTGGAGCACCAGGGCGAGCGCAGTGCCCCACGCGCCGGCGCCGAGCACGGCGACGTTCACTTCACGGCCTCCCCTGGTTTGGCGCCAAAGCGACTCTCGGTGCCGTGCAACAGGCGCTGAATGTTCGCGCGGTGTCGGTAGATCGCCAGCGCGGCCATGAGTGTGGTCACGGCCAGGATGGTAGGGCTTTCACCCGTCCCCCAGGCGGCCAGGGGCAGCGCGGCGGAGGCGGCAATCGAGCCCAGTGACACGTAGCGCGTCGCGGCGAAGACCAGGATCCAGACCGTGAGAATGATCAGCAGCGAGAGGGGGACCAAGGCCAGGAGGACACCGGCGGAGGTCGCGATGCCCTTGCCGCCCTTGAAGCCGAGCCAGCAGGTGTAGTTGTGCCCGAGCACCGCGCCGAGTGCGGCGACCAGTTCGTGGTTCTCCAAGCCCTGCGGCCCCGGGGAGGTCCCCAAGATGGCTAGCACCGCCCGCACGCCGAGCACCACGGCCACCCAGCCCTTGAGGGCGTCCATGAGCAGGACGAACACTCCTGCGGGCTTTCCCAGGGCTCGGAACACATTCGTGGCGCCGATGTTGCCGCTGCCCACGGAGCGGATATCGATGCCGCGGCTGCGGGCGACGAGGAAGCCCGTGGGAATCGAGCCCAGGGCATAGGCCACTCCCGCGGAGGTGATGTAACTCAACGCGTCCACGGGGTGGGAATGTAGAAACGGACTCGACGAGGAGGGAAGGGCAAAGTGAGACCGTGCCCGCACAACTTTGTGCTTTGAGGCTCCGCCCGCCAATCGCATGCTGACGGCATGACTGTGAGGACCAAAGTGGCGGTGATTGGCACCGGCTCCCTCGGCAAGGAGCATGCCCGCATCTATGCCGCCCTGTCCGAGGCCGGCTTGGTGGAGTTCACCGGTGTTTACGACGCCGACGCCGACGCCGGGAGCCGGGTGGCGGAGCGGTGGGGCGTGCGCGCGTTTGATTCGGTCACGGAGGCAGCGGAGGCCAGCGATGCCTTGAGCATCGTGACACCCACAACGACCCACTACGAGATTGCCAGGCGCCTGCTCGAACAGGGCAAACATCTGCTGGTCGAAAAGCCGATGACCGACCGGGCGCAGCAGGCGGGCGAACTGGTGGACCTGGCGCGGAGTCGCGGCTGCGTGCTGCAGGTGGGGCACGTCGAACGGTTCAACCCCGTCTTCAAGTATCTCGAATCGGTCGCCACCGAGCCGCGGTTCATCGAGGTGCATCGCCTTTCGCCCTATCCGGCGCGCAGCACGGACATCGGCGTGGTGCTCGACCTGATGATCCACGACCTGGACGTGCTCCTGGCCTTCGTCAAGGCGCCTGTCATCAGCGTCGAGGCGGTCGGCATTCCCGTGCTCAGCCGCTCGGAGGACATTGCCAACGCACGGCTGCGGTTTGCCAACGGCTGCATCGCGAACATGACCGCCAGCCGCATCAGTCCCGAGCGCCTGCGCAAAATCCGCGTGTTCAGTGGCCCGCGCCAGCCGGCCTACATCTCCCTCGATTACCGGGCTCAGGAGGGCTACATCTACCGTCTCGCCCGCGATGATGCCGAGGAAAGTTCACTGTTGAAGAAGCTGCTGCACGCCAGGGATGGCGCCATCGTCAGCGCTTTCGCCGGCCGGAAAATCGTGCGGGAGCCGGTGCCCATCACCAAGGAGGAACCGTTGAAACTCGAGCTCCAGCACTTCATCGAGTGCGTCCAGGCCCGCCAGACCCCCAAGGTCAGCGGCGAATCGGCCAAACAGGCGCTTGATCTGGCCTTCGAGATCACGCGGCAGATCGAATCGGCCACACCGGCGGCCCTGGGCTAGGCGTGGCGGGAAACCGACAACGGCACGACGAACGCGGGGCGGGGCGCCAGTGAAACCGGTCTCCGTCATGCTCATCGCGGGCGAAGCCAGCGGGGACACCCTGGCGGCCGAACTGGTGCGGGAACTGCGCGGGGCGTTGATCAGTGCCGGTGACCGGCCCACGGCGGAATGTCAGCCGCTACGCGCCGCGCTGGCACCGCGGTTCTTCGGGGCCGGCGGTCCGCGCATGGCCGCCGAGGGCGTCGAACTGGCGGTTGATCTCACGGCCCACGCGGTGGTGGGGTTGATCGAGGTCTTGCGCAACCTCGGCACCTTTCGCCGGCTGCTGCACCGGTTGGCGGACCTGGCCATGGAGCGGCAGCCCGATTTGATCGTCTGCGTGGAT
>DATLZF010000462.1:0-2252 GCA_035574135.1 Candidatus Methylomirabilota bacterium | reverse complement strand
CGTGCGATTGGCCGACGGCCGCCGGTTTGACGTAACCGCCGTGCAGGCCTGGGACCGGCAGTTGGACCTTGCCCTCGTCCGGATTGCCGCCACGAACCTCCCGGCGTTGCGACTGGGAGATTCCGACACCCTCAAACAGGGCCGTCCGGTCGTCGCCATCGGGCATCCCCTCGGCCTCGATCACAGCATCGTTCAGGGCGTCGTGTCGGCGCGGCGCCCGGTGGACGGGATCGAGATGATCCAGCTCGCCATTCCCATTGAGCCGGGCAACAGCGGCGGTCCGTTGCTGGATTTGCAGGGGCGCGTGCATGGCGTCCTCATGCTCAAATCGGCCCTGTCCGAGAACCTCGGTTTTGCCATGCCGGTGAACGAACTCAAACGGTTGATTGAGCGGCCCAATCCCGTGCCCATGCGGCGATGGCTCACCATCGGCGCGTTGAACCCGAACAAGTGGACGCCGCGGTTTGGCGCTCGCTGGAGTCAGCGGGCCGGGGCCATCCTCGTCGAGGGTGCCGGTGAAGGATTTGGCGGCCGGTCGCTTTGCCTCTCCGAGCGCGCCGTGCCGGAGCGCCCGTTCGAGCTGGCCGTGCGCGTGAAGCTCGACGATGAGTCCGGCGCGGCCGGACTGGTGTTCGGTTCCGACGGGGGCGACCGCCACTACGGTTTCTATCCCACCGCCGGCCAACTCCGGCTGACACGCTTCGAGGGACCGAACGTCTTCTCCTGGTCGATCCTCCGGACCGTGCCGAGTGCGCATTACCGGCCGGGCGACTGGAACACGCTCAAGGTGCGCTGGGAGCCCGAACGCATCCTGTGCTACGTCAACGGCCACCTGGTGATCGAGTCCAACGACCGAGGATTGGGTCCCGGCCGTGTCGGCCTGGCAAAGTTCCGGGACACGCGGGCGCAGTTCCGCGATTTCCGGATCGGCACCCGGTTGGAGGAAACCCCCATGGCCGAAACCGACCCCGCGCTGGCGGCGTTGGCTCGCGAGATCGACGGGCTCGACGGCGCGCCGCCGCTGGCGCTGGCCGAGTCCCTCGACCGGCACCCCCGAGCCGCTGCCGGACTGCTGGCGGCTCGCGCCGGTAAGCTCGAGGAGGCGGCCAGACAACTGCGCGACGCGGCGGCGCTATGGCACCGCCGGGCGGTCGAGGCGGAACTCCTCAGGACGCTGGAGGCGCCGGATGAACGGGCGGATCTGTTTCACGCTGCGCTTCTGGTGGCGCAACTGGATGATCCCGAACTCGACCCCGAGCCTTACCACCGCCAGATGCAGGAGATGGCGGATGAAATCCTGGCCACCCTGCCGCAGGACGCCGGTCGCACGCACCGGCTGGAGGCGTTGCGGCGTTTTCTTTTCGAGGAATCCGGCTTCCACGGCAGCCGCACCGACTACTATCACCGGGCCAACAGCTACATCAACCGGGTGCTGGACGACCGCGAGGGACTGCCCATCACCCTTTCCATCGTCTTCCTGGAACTGGCCCGCCGCATCGGCCTGGAAGGCGTGTCCGGGCTGCCGTTGCCGGGGCATTTCATGGTCCGATTCCAACCGGAAACCGGCGAGCCCCAGATACTCGACCCGTTCGACGGCGGCGTCACCATCACCCGCACCGAGGCTCAGGAACGGGTTCTTGCCGCCACCGGCGAGGGTTTCGATCCGGCCGACCTGCGGCCCGCCCGCCCGCGGGAGATCATCGTGCGCGTGCTGCGCAACCTTTTCGGCATCGCCGAGCGGGAGGATTCCACCCCCGATATGCTGCGCTACCTCGACGCGATCCTGGCCCTCGAACCCGACGGCGTGCGGGACCGTTCCGTCCGCTCGCGCCTGCACTTGCGGCTGGGCAACACTGCCGCCGCCCGGCAGGACTTGGAGTGGCTGTTGGAACGCGCGCCGCCCGGCCTCGATCTTGACCGCCTGCGGGAAGTGCTCCGGTCGCTGTAAGCCGGGGTTGTCACCGCCAACGGACGAACCCACCGGTGCTTGCCTCGCCCCCGAAGCGGCGGACGTGGCCATCCACCGCAGCAGCGGCCGTGAATTCACAATTGCGGCGCGGCGCCGAATGCGGTAACCCTCTCTCCGCGAGTGGAAGGGTGGCTGAGTGGTTGAAGGCACCTGACTCGAAATCAGGCGTAGGTGAAAGCCTACCGTGGGTTCAAATCCCACCCCTTCCGCCAGTCTTCTTGTTTCATGAAAAGAACCGGCAACGCACTGAATTCGCGTCATCCCTTGCCCGCTGACACGGCGG
>DATLZF010000461.1:0-2509 GCA_035574135.1 Candidatus Methylomirabilota bacterium | reverse complement strand
CGCCGTCAAGCCGCGCCAACCCGAGCGCCGTGGCGCCGCCGGCCTGTTCGAAGGCGCCTCCCGCCAGCCACACTGACTCGCTTCGCGCCAGCGCCTGCACGGGACCGTCCGGCTGCGGCCGCCAGGCGGCATCGAGGAGCTGCTCGCCCCGGATCGCGGCGCGAATCAGGTGGCGCAACGGCTGCGAACCGACGCCCTCGAATGACCCACCGAGATACAGCCGGTCTTGCTCCAGCCACAACACCGCCACGCCAGCTTCCGGGTCCACCTCCTGCCGTCCCGGTTCGATCGCCAGTTGCCAGTCTGCATCCACCAGGCCGCCCTTTGCGTCTTCCGTGACGTGGAGTCGCGCGGCGCGCAGTCGTTCCAGTCCGTCGATCTCCGTGAACGTGCCTCCCGCGAAAACGGTGCCGGCGCCGACCGCGAGAGATCGCACCGGGCCGTTGGGATTGGGGCGCCAGGCAGGATCGGGTGCGGGCGGGGCGTGGACGGGAACACGGATCAAATGGCGCCAGTCCCCGGCCACGAAGTCCTCGTCGTCGGTCGATCTCAGCGCGAATTCCCCGCCCACGTAGAGGTTTGTTACCGACTCTTCGGCCTCGGCTCCGGCCGGCACGAGGACGGGCGGGCCAAACGGAACGGGGCCGAGTGCGAGCGTCCAGACGCCGCGACCCTCCAAGGCCAGGCTCCACTGCGGGTCAGCAGCGCCGTTGCCCAGGAGGCTCAACCGGGCCACGTCGCGGATCGGCCGGCCATCCACGATGTCAAAGTCGCCCCCGATGAACACCTCGTTGCCGAAGACGACGAGGGCGCGCACGATGGCCGGTTCGGGTGCCGGGAGTTCAGCGCTGACGCCCGGGTTCCAGTCCGGATCCGGTCCGCCGGCGCCGGCCAGAGACACCTTGGCCACGTTGAGCCGTGGCAGCCCTCCCACCTGATCAAAGCGCCCGCCGACGAGCACCGCATCTTCGTGCAGCGCGAGGGCATGGACCGAGGCGCCCTCCGGACCGCGGACATCCGGGTTCCAGCCGGAATCAACCGAGCCGTCGCGGTTGATGCGGGCCAGATTATGGCGCGGCACGCCGTTGACGGCGCGAAAGGCACCGCCGACGATCATCCTACCATCCGCCTGCACCACCACCGCGTGGACCTTGCCACCCTTCGAGAGTTGCAGATCGGGCAACGGCGCCACCGTGAGTTGAGCGGACGAAGTCGAGGCCGATGCCAAACCGATCATGGAGATGACCTGCACCAGAACCGCGGAGCGAACGCACACAGTATTCATAGTCCTGACTCCTTCTGTTGAACTGATCCCTGCGGGCATGGGCAGTCTGCTTCCTCCAAAGGTGGTGCCGATGCTGATCCGAGTAAGGGCTTTCTAGCGGAATCGCCCGTGGGGAGCAAGCGGAACGACGGACGTGGGTGGGATCCCAGACCGCCGGAAGGCAAGGAGCGCTCGGTGAGCGTTACGCGCTCGCCGCGCCAACCGTTTCCCCCTTTCTTTGCCGCCTCCTTGCCGTGAACCGAGATGGGCCCGAACGCACGTTGCAAGGTCTCCGCTTGATGTTCTGTGCCCTGGCCGTTACAACCGCGGGCAACTTTTCCGAACATGAACGGAATCGACCTCGATCATCGGGACCGAGCCCTCCGGCCTCGAGACTCGCGCCTGAGTCGGGCGGGAACCGGGTACTCTGCGGGGTAACCATGCTCGCCTGGACTGTCTATGTCTCGTTCATCGGTGTGGCATGGCTGCTGGTGTTGAGGCCCGATGACGCCCGGGGCGCGCGGGGCGTGGCCTTGCTGACGAGCGTTGCCGGTTTTGTGATCGCGCTGGTGGGAGCGCTGGGGTTCGACGCGGAGGGGGGCCTGACGACGGTGGTGGATGCCGTGTGGGTTCCGCAATTGGGCATTCGGTACCACCTTGCGGTCGATGGGATCAGCGTCACCCTGCTGGTGCTGACGGGGTTGGCGGCGGTCGTCGGAGTGTTGTTCTCGTGGAACGTCGAACATCGGGCCAAGGAATTCTTCGCCTTCTACCTCGCGCTCATCGGCGGCGTGTATGGCGTGTTCCTGAGTGTTGATTTGTTTCTGCTCTTTGTCTTCTACGAACTGGCGATCGTGCCGAAGTACTTCCTCATCGCCATCTGGGGCTCGACGCGCCGCGAATACGCCGCGATGAAGCTCGCACTCTACTCGTTCGTGGGCAGCGCGATGGTGCTGATTGGCCTGCTCGCGGCCTACGTCGTGGCCGGGGCGAGTTCATTCAGTCTGGTCGAACTGGCGAAGTTTGCGTTCCCTCGCGAGTTTCAGATGTGGGCCTTTCCGCTCGTGTTCACCGGCTTCGCGATTCTCGCCGGTCTGTGGCCCTTTCACACCTGGGCGCCGACCGGCCACTCGGCCGCGCCGACGGCCGCTTCGATGCTCCTGGCGGGCGTCATCATGAAACTCGGCGCCTACGGCTGTCTGCGCGTGGCGATGGTGTTGTTTCCGCAGGGCATGAGCGATTGGG
>DATLZF010000460.1:0-8187 GCA_035574135.1 Candidatus Methylomirabilota bacterium | reverse complement strand
CCTCGAGCTGGAACAGGCGGAAATAGCCGCTGATGGCGTCCAACGTTTCTCCCACTTCGGGCGCGGGGTGCCCGCTCTGCGCGCCCGGAGGCACGGGCCCCGGCTTGGTCCATCCCTTGAAGAACGGTTCGGCAAAGTTCACCCGGCCGGCGCTAGATTCGTTTCTCGTCGGCGTCGATGAGGTCCACGAACGTCCGGATGTCGTCGCGGTGGGCAAGGCCGGCCTGCTCCTTCCGCATTTTGAGACGGGCCTGTCCCTCGGCGTCGTCCGGCTTCGGATAATTGCTTATGCGCTCTGCAAGCACGCGCTTATCCGAGTCGGGCTTGGTCACGTTCTTGAGCACCCAGTCGGCCACCTGGCCGTCAGTGATCGTGCCCCGCACCACCTCGATGAACTGCTCGTGACCGAGACCGGCGGCCTGCAGCCAGGCGCCGTCAAACCCCTTGCCGAAATTGGGCTGGTAGTCCGGATGCAGCCGGCCCGCCAGATGCAGGCGAATCTTGTCGATGTAACGCGGCAGATGCATCCAGCCGCACATGGTTTCCCGCGGACTGCGGGGATAGATGATGTCGCTCATGGTTGATTCCGCTTCGAACAGTGACCACGGCCTCCGGCGCCCAGGAAGGCCGAGCGGCCGTCTCGGCGCAAAACAATGAAAGCCGGCGCGGGAATATCAAACGGGAAAATTGATGCCTCGCTTGGAGGTTGAAACTGTGCAGGGCTTTTCCTAGCCTGCCGGCGTTTGGCCCGCATGGTCGCGATGACCTCAACGAAAGGCTGTTTCACGGGCTGGCGGGGATTGGTTGCTATGATCAAGAAACTGCGCAAAGGAATGAGGGCGGTGGGGTGGTACGGGTGTCTGCTGCTGGCCGCCGGCATTGCCGGATGCAAGCCGCCCCCGGGAGGGCCTGCCGCCGGCGTGATCAAGATCGGCGAATTCGCTTCGCTCACCGGCAAGGAGGCCACCTTCGGCGTCTCGTCGCACGAGGGCACCCTGCTGGCCATCGAAGAACTCAACGCGGCGGGGGGCGTGCTGGGCAGGCAACTCCAGCTCATTACCGAGGACGACCTCTCCAAGGCCGGCGAACCGGCCACCGTCGTCAACAAGCTGATTGCCCGTGACGGCGTGGTCGCCGTGCTGGGCGAGGTCGCCTCCAGCCGTTCGCTCGAAGCGGCACCGATCTGCCAGCAGAACAAGATCCCGATGATCTCCCCCTCCTCCACCAATCCCAAGGTCACTGAAACCGGGGATTACATCTTCCGGGTGTGCTTCATCGACCCGTTTCAGGGCACGGTGATGGCCAACTTCGCCACCCGGACGCTCAAGGCCAGGAAGGTCGCCGTTTTCACCGACGCCAAGAGCGACTACAGCAAAGGGCTGGCGAAATACTTCAAGGAAGCGTTCGTGGCGGCCGGTGGACAGATCGTCGCGGAGCTGGATTTCAACGGGGGGGACAAGGATTTCAAAGCCCAGCTCACGGCCATCAAATCGGCCAATCCCGACGCGGTGTTCATTCCCGGCTATTACACCGATGCAGCCTTGATCTGCATCCAGGCCAAACAACTCGGCCTGGCTGTCCCGCTTTTCGGCGGTGACGGGTGGGAATCCGAGAAGCTCATCGAGATCGGCAAGGACGCGGTCGAAGGACATTACTTCTCCACCCACTATCATCCCGACGTCGGCTCGCCCCGGAGCAGGGCGTTTGTCGAGGCCTACAAGAAGCGGTTCAACGGCAAACTGCCGGACGCCATGGCCGCGCTCGGATATGACTCGGCCATGATCCTGGCTGACGCCATCCGGCGGGCGGGCTCGACCGAGGGTGCCAAGGTGCGGGACGCGCTGGCGGCGACGCGGGACTTCGACGCGGTGACCGGCAAAATCACGATCAACGAAAAACGGGACGCGACCAAGTCCGCCGTCATCCTGCAGATCAGGCAGGGCAAGATGGTCTATCTCGAAACGGTCAACCCATGATGGTCCTTCCGGCCGGCGCGCCACGACTCGAGCGAACGAATTGGACTGGCTGCAACAACTGATCAACGGTCTGGCGCTCGGGTCCATCTACGCCCTCATCGCCCTGGGCTACACCATGGTTTACGGAGTGCTGCGCTTCATCAATTTCGCGCACAGCGACGTGCTGATGCTGGGAGCGTTCGCCGCGTTTTTTCTCGAGCCGGCGGTGAGCAAGCTCTTCAGTCCTCAATCCTATCTTGGGGCGCTGGTGGTGGTCCTGCTGGCGGCCGCCCTCTGTGCAGCCATTGGCATTCTGATCGAGTTGCTGGCCTACCGTCCGCTGCGCAGCCGGCCGCGCCTCACCGTGTTGATCACGGCCATCGGCGTGTCGCTGTTCATCGAGTTCACCTGCCAGCACCCGGCGGTTTTCGGCGCGGCCACGCGGCCGTTTCCCCGGCTGCTTCCCGAACGGCACTTTCAATTCGGCGGCGCGACCGTGATGAGCGACGATCTGGTGGTGCCCTTGCTGACGTCGGGGCTGCTGGCCGTCCTCTGGTTGGTGGTCCAGCACACCCGCATCGGTACGGCCATGCGGGCGGTGGCATTCAATCCGCAGGCGGCCGCACTGATGGGAGTGAACATCAATCGCGTCATCTCCTTCACCTTCGGGCTCGGGTCGGCGCTGGCGGCGGTGGCCGGCATTCTCTATGCGCTCAAGGCGCCGGGCATCGAGCCGCTGATGGGGATTCAGCCGGGCCTGCGCGCGTTCATCGCCGCCGTGGTGGGAGGCATCGGAAACCTGCCCGGCGCGGTGCTGGGCGGCCTGGTGATCGGGTTACTGGAGACTTTCGCGGGCGGCATTCCGGGCCTGTCGAATTACCGGGATGGCATCGCGTTTCTCATCCTGATTCTGATTCTGCTGTTTCGGCCGGCCGGGTTGCTGGGGCGGGCGCAGGTGGAGAAAGTCTGATGAGCTGGGGTGCCAAACGATGGTTGTTGCTGGCCGTGGCATGCGCCATCGGCGTCTCGCTGCTCTCCCATCATTTCAACCGCTACTACCTCGGCATCGCCATCGACGTCGGCATCAACATCATTCTTGCAGTCAGCTTGAATCTGATCAACGGCCACACCGGACAGTTCAGCCTCGGCCACGCAGGTTTCATGGCCGTGGGCGGCTACACGTCGGCGAAGCTGACGCTGGAACTTTCGCGCCTGCTCCCGGAGGCGGCCTGGCCGGCGTTGTTTCTGGCGGCCTTGCTGGTCGGCGGCGCCCTGGCGGCGCTGGCCGGACTGATGGTCGGCGTGCCGTCGTTGCGATTGCGAGGGGATTATCTGGCCATCGTGACGTTGGGGTTCGGCGAGATCATCCGGGTGCTGCTGCAAAACCTCGAGGCCGTGGGCGCGGCCAGCGGGCTGAAGGGCATTCCCAATTGGACGAATTTCGGTTGGACATGGGCGTTGGCGGCTCTGACGGTCTTTGCCATCACGTGCATGGTCCATTCGACCTACGGGCGGGGCTTCATCGCCGTGCACGACGACGAGGTGGCGGCCAGCGCCATGGGCATCAACCCGGTGAAGTACAAGGTGACGGCGTTCGTCGTTGGCGCCTTCTTCGCCGGCATTGCCGGCGGGCTCTACGCCCACCACAAGCAGTTCCTTTCCCCAACCGGATTCGACTTCATGAAATCGATCGACATCGTCGTGATGGTGATCCTCGGCGGCATGGGGCGGACGGTGGGAGTGATTCTCGCCGCGGCCCTGTTGACGGTGCTGCCGGAAGCGCTGCGAGGATTCAGCGATTATCGGATGATCCTGTATTCGCTGCTCATCATCCTGCTGATGTTGCTGCGGCCGCAGGGATTGTTCAGCGTCGGGCGCCGGGCCCGGCTCGGGTCCGCCACGAATTGAAAGCATGTCCGCCGCTCCCGCCACCGCCTCCACCGGACTGCTGCGCATGGAGCAATGCACGATTCGCTTCGGCGGGCTGACGGCCGTATCGGAACTGGACCTGCACATCGGCGAGGATCAACTGGTGGGTCTGATCGGCCCCAACGGCGCCGGCAAAACGACCGCGTTCAATCTCATCACGGGCGTTTATCGTCCGACGGCAGGCCGGATTCATTTCCGAAACGAGCCGTTGAGCGGTTTGACGCCCCAGGAGATCGCGGCACGAGGCGTGGCGCGCACGTTCCAGAACATCCGCTTGTTCTCCTCGCTGACCGTCTTCGACAACGTCCGCGTGGCCGTCCAACTGCGGCAGACCGGCGGTCTGCTCCGGGCGCTCTGGCGAGGGCGGGCCTTCGAACGCCAGGAACGCGCCATCGAGACCGAGGTGATGGAGATCCTCGACATCTTCCGTCTCAGCCGCTTCCGCCACACGCTGGCCCGCAACCTCCCCTACGGAGATCAGCGCCGGCTCGAGATCGTGCGCGCCCTCGCCACCCGGCCCCGTCTGCTGTTGCTGGATGAACCGGCGGCCGGCATGAACCCGACCGAAAAGGTCGAACTCATGAAGCTGATCGAGTTCGTGAAGGAGAAGTACCGCATTTCGGTGTTGCTGGTCGAACACGACATGCAGGTGGTCATGGGCATCTGCAGCCGCATCACCGTCCTCGACCACGGCGTCAAAATCGCCGAGGGCGCACCGGAGGAAGTTCGCGCGCACCCCAAGGTGATCGAAGCCTACCTGGGGGACAACAAAGGGGGAAGGAAGTAGGTGAACACCGTCCTCGAAGTTACCAACCTGGAGGTCAATTACGGGGTAATCACGGCCCTGCATGGCATCTCGTTCCGAGTAGCCGAGGGTGAGATCGTGACGTTGATCGGTGCCAACGGCGCGGGCAAGACGACCACGCTCAAGACGATTTCCGGCCTGCTCAGGGCCCGGGCGGGAGAAATCACTTTCCGCGCGGAGCGGATCACCAATCTGGCCCCGCACAAGATCGTCCAGCGAGGCGTGTCCCATGTGCCCGAGGGACGGATGGTCTTCGCCAACCTGACCGTGTTGGAGAATCTCAAGATGGGGGCTTACCTGGTTCGAGACCCCCGGGCGGTGGCTCGGGAGATGGACTACGTCTTCAGCATCTTTCCCCGGCTGAAGGAACGTGAAAAACAGGTGGCCGGCACGCTCTCGGGCGGCGAACAACAAATGCTCGCCATCGGCCGCGCCCTCATGAGCCACCCGAAGTTCCTGATGTTGGATGAGCCTTCCCTCGGCATCGCGCCCCTCCTGGTGCAGAAGATTTTCGAGAAGATCGTCGAAATCAATCAGCGGCACGGCATCACCATTCTGCTCGTGGAGCAAAACGCCAATCTCGCCCTCGACATCTCGGATCGGGCTTACGTGCTCGAAACGGGGCGGGTAACGCTGGAAGGAGCGTCGGCCGATTTGCGCGAGAACCCTGAAGTCCGGAAGGCTTATCTCGGAGGCGCGTGAGGGGCCACGGAATCCGGCCGCTGCGCCCCCCTCCGAACAAACACCCACCGGATCCTACTCGAACGGGTCAAACCACTCGCCGGAGAACTGCGGATTGAGCATGTTGTCCACCTCCTTTTGCGACATGGCCGCCACGTGGCTGTCCACGAACGCGATGTTCGCGTGCCGGAGGTGGAATACAAACTGGCCCCGGCGCGCGTCTGCCCCGGGGACGAAGCCGGCGCTGAACATCGTGGCGGGGTGTTCATTGACCAGCAGAACCTTCGTCGCAGGATTGGCGATGGCGGTGTAGCGAATACCCCGCTTGTGGGCCCTCGGGTGAGAAACATCCAGCAGACCGTTCATGCTGAAGTTAACCCGCAGAGCCGCCCCCAGTGGCCCCGTGCTCGGGCACCGGTAGGCGGGGGAGCGGGCGACACCGGTGTCTTTGTGTGGAACCACCCGAGGTTCACCGGTCACATACGGGTAGATCGATCCGGATTCAGCATGGTAGGCAAATGAGGTGTCCGACCATGCCGTCGGATCGGCCAGTAACCCGGCCACGTCCCCGGGCGGGTCGCCCGGCGCAGCCTCCGGACCGTTGCTCGGCGACGAGGCACCCGCCGCGCCATTTGCACTCGTTTTGCCCGGCCCCCCGAAAACGAAATCACCTTCCTTGTTCCGATCCGCTTCAATGGGTGCCCAAGGCAGGTAACTCTCGTTCTCGTCGGCGTAAAGGTAAATGGCCAGCGAGAGTTGCCGCAGATTGGTGCGACAGGCGGTGGAACGGGCCTGCTCGCGAGCGCGCTCAAGAGCAGGCAAAAGCAGCGCCGCGATCACCCCGACGATGGTGATCACCACCAGCAGCTCCACCAGCGTGAAGGCCCACGACGCCTGGCGAGTGAGTTGCGGGTCACGACCGGTTGTGCCTGGTCTCAACATCCGATTGATAGCGGTGAATCTGGGCGCCAAACTAGGCAAGCCTTCTTTTTTTGGCAAGCAACTTCTGGGCCTCACCGATGGGACTCCGCGTTGCCCACCGCAGTGGTGCCGGTGGTGGGACTCGAACCCACACGACCTTTTACGGTCCCGGGATTTTAAGTCCCGTGCGTCTGCCATTTCGCCACACCGGCGATCAAACGAGGAGAGCAGCGGAACCCGTGGTCATGACTCACATGCGCTGTCCACGGGGCCCGCTCGCGTATCTACCCATTTGGGCTTGTTTCCCGCAAGTGTCGCGTGCGAGGGCCCTTCTGCCGGGCATGCGCCGCGCACTGCGGGCCGGGGGAGCATGGGGGCTTGGTGAGAAAAGCGGGCGCCAGAGGAACTGGTCGGAGCGACAGGATTCGAACCTGCGACGTCTTGCTCCCAAAGCAAGTGCTCTAGCCAGGCTGAGCTACGCTCCGACGCACATGCCCGACTATCCACGGCGCCTTCACGGGTGGCAACGAGGAATTCACCGTCCTTCGCCAGCCCGCTTCACCCCGTCCCCGCCGGCGGGAAATGTCGTTGACCGGCCTGCAGCCCGCCTTATCGTGGCCGACATGGACCACTCGCCTGGATTTCTCAAGCTGGTGAACGAAGCCCGCGCCCACATTACAGAGGTGACGATCGAACAGGCGCGCGCCCGGCTCGCTGCCAATCCCGCCGCCGTGCTGCTGGACGTCCGCGAGGACAGCGAATGGCAGGCGGGGCACGCCGCTCAAGCCCTGCACTTGGGCAAGGGCATTCTCGAACGCGACCTGGAGAAGCTCTTTCCCGATCCGAACACCGAAGTCATCATGTACTGCGGCGGTGGTTACCGTTCAGCGCTGGCCTGCGATGCGGCGCAACGCATGGGCTACCGCAATGTGGCGTCGTTGATCGGCGGCTACAAGGCGATGGTCCAGGCCGGCTGGCCGATGGCAAAATGAAGCGACCCCCTTCCATGAAACAATCCATCCTCCTCACCTCGCTGCTTCTGGTTCCGTTGTTGAGCTGGTCGCAGAACAGTCCGGGAGAAGCCGCCACGATCAAGAAGGTCGAAATCAACGGCTCCGCCAAGCCAGGTGGTGGCGTGACGGCCGAGATTCATGTCAAGATCGAGAAGGGCTACCACACCCATTCCAACAAGCCCTCCGAAAAACACTTCATCCCCACGGTCCTGACCATCGGCCCAGTGCCGGACGTGACTGTGGAGAAGATCGATTATCCTCCCGGCCAGTCGGAGGCGGTGGCCGGGCTCGACAAGCCTTTGTCCGTTTACGAAGGTGAGTTCGCCATCACCGCGCGGCTGAAGCTGGGCGCGGGCCTCAAATTACCCGCAACCGTACCTGCGGTGCTGGGCTACCAGGCCTGCAAAGGGGCGGCGTGCTTCCGCCCTCAGAAGTTAAAGTTCGACATCTCCATCCCTCCGTCCAAGTAAAGCGGAAGCGCAATGACCGGCCCGCCACCGCTGCCTGATCCGGGACGACAAGCGCGCTTGCGCCGAGCAAGCTTGTTGAACGCGCTCCTGCCGGGAGCAGGATTGATCCACCTGGGTCACCGCGTGGCGGGAACCCTCCTGCTGAGCCTGAGCGTCACCAGTGCGGTCGGCGTACTGGTTCTGTTTTTTCGAGCTTACTCCCGTTACTTGGAGCTTACCCTGAGCGGACGTGTGCTGACACCGGGGGAGCTGGAGCGAATGGGCCGCGAGTTTTCCCCGGCGTGGGTGGCCACCTTGCTGGTGTCGGGGGTGGTGGCCGCGCTGATTTCGTGGGTCTGGCTCGCAATTGTCCGCCGCCAACTTGAACGAGCTGGCAGCACACGAATTTCCTGAAAAGATGGCTTGCCGCCTCC
>DATLZF010000459.1:0-3807 GCA_035574135.1 Candidatus Methylomirabilota bacterium | reverse complement strand
GTTCACAATCACCGGTGCAAAATAGCGCGTGCCCGTCAGCGCGAGATCGAAACTGAGATCACTCGACCGCACTGAGGACTGATGCACCTCGACCGCCACCACGTTGGTGCCGGCCCGCAACGGCAGGGTGCCGAGGTTTGTGCGGAGGAATGTTGTCTCGTCCGCGCCGCCGATGGCCGCCAGCGCCAGGGTCGTCATCTGCACCAAGCCCGTCGGCATGTTGCTGCGGAACACCTCGACCCCGTTCAGGTACACGACGGCGCCGTCGTCCCGGAGGAGGTGCAGTTCCAGGTCGGTGAACAGACCGGGAGCCGTCACCGTGAAGGGCCGCCGAAAGTAACTGGCCGGCCGCTTCGCATTGGGGTTGGGCCCGAAGTCCAGCACAGTTGCCTCCGGCCGGCCCTCCGCCGCGTCGCCGTAGCCCAGTTCCGCCGGCCCTGCCAGCCAGGCGGAATCGTCGAACGAAAGCTCCCGCCAGGCCGTCCCGGGATCAATGCCCGTGTCGAGGTAGCGCCAGACCGCGCCGGTCTCGATCAGGCTCGTCACCACCACTCCGTTGCTTGCGACCACGGTCACGGTGACGACGGCCGAGGTTTGCCGGGCTCCCTCGTCGTCCATCGCCACGGCCCACAAGGAGGCCACGCCAGGGATTGGATCCGACCATTCGATCTGGAATGGGTGGGTCTCGACGGTGCCGAGCGGAGGGCCGTTTGCGTAGAAGGTCACGGCCTCGACGAACCCCCGCTCGTCCGTGGCCTCCGCCACCACCGTCAGCGGCCCGGATTCGAGCGCATGGACAGCGCCCTCGGCGGGCGCAGTGAGGCGCACCTGTGGCGGTTGGTTGGGGATGACCACGGTCAGGCGCGCTGTCGTGCTGCGGACTAGGCCGAAAGGATTGCTCACCTCGACCGCGTAATCACCGGCCTGGGCTGCGGCAAGATCGGTCAGGACGAGGGTCCGGTTGGTGGCTTCGGCCAGGACGTTGGTTCCAGCAAAGAACCATTGATACTGTCGTGGCTCGGGCCCCAGGACATCGACGCTGAAAGTCGCCGTTCCACCTTGAGTCACTGTCAGGCTTGCGGGCTGGGTGACGAGTCGCGGCCCGAGCCATCGCCAGCCGGTGAGGCCGAGGTCGAAACTCACATCGCTGCTTGTCCGGTTGGCTTGGTGCACCTCGACCGCCACCACGTTGAGGCCGTTGCGGAGCAGCGAGACGTCCACCGGCGCGCGGAAGTAGTTGGTTTCCTCCGCCCGCGGCACGGCGCGCGTGGCGAAAGTCGTGAAGGCGACCTCCCCGGTCGGCATGTTGTCGCGGAAAATCTCGACGCCGTTGAGGTACACCACCGCGCCGTCATCCCGCAACAAGGCCAACTCGGCGTTGGTGAAGGCGCCGGCGTCCGTGAGCGTGAAGGCGCGCCGAAAGTAGTAGGTGGGATGCTTGCGATTGGGGTCGGGCCCGAAGCTGATGACGGTGGCCTCCGGCCGGCCATCCACCTCGTCGCCGTAACCCAGTTCCGCCCGGGCCTCGGGCCAGGCGGGATCGTCGAAAGCGGGAGCCCTCCAGGCCGTCCCCTGGTCCACGCCCGCGTCGAGATAACGCCACACCGAACCGGTCGCCACCAGAGGCAGGGCTGCTCCGGCCTCGAACTGGACCGTGACCGTTGCGACCTGCGACGTGCCGCGTGCGCCCGTGTTGTCCATCGCCACCGCGTCGAGGCGATGGGGGCCGGGCCATGGATCGGGCCACGCCAGGCGAGCGGGCGAGGAGGCATTGCGCGCCAGCACTTGTTCATCCGCCCGCAGGTCGAGGCTCCTGATGATGCCGTCGGCATCGGAAGCCTCGGCGTGGATGACCAACGGGCCCGCCGTCAGATCGAATTGTGCTCCGTCCACCGGCTCAAGCAAAACGACGGCGGGTGGTGAATTGGGCACCACTACCACCAGCGCCGCCTCGACACTGGTCGCGGTGCCGTAGGGATTGCTGACGACGAGCTGGTAGGTGCCGGTCTGGTTGGTGCCGACGGCTGGAAGCACCAGCGTGGCGTTCGTGGCTTCCGGCAGCGCCTCGGATTCGTTGAAGAACCACTGATACGAGAGCGGCTCGCTTCCGGTCGCTTCCGCTTCGAACCGGGCCTCCTCGCCCAGCGTCACCTTGAGATCTTGCGGCTGGCGCACGAGGACGGGTGGGCTTACGACCGTCAGTCGGGCGGTCCGGCTCACGGCGATGCCATAGGGATTGGTGACGACCGCCGAGTAATCCCCCTGCGCCGCGGGCGAGATGTCTGCGAGTTCGAGCGTGGGGCCGTTGGCGCCGGGAATGTCCACACCGTTGAAACGCCATTGGTAGGTGAGCGGAACGGAGCCCACCACGACGATGGCGAAGGCGACATCGTGTCCGTTGGTGGCCAGCAGATCCTGCGGCTCGAGCGTGATGAGGGGCGGCACCACCACGGTCAATTGTGCCGGCGCGCTCGTGACCGTGCCGAAACGATTGCTGACCACGACCGAGTAGGCGCCGGCATCGCCGGGCGTTGCGGCGGGCAGGAGCAAACTTGCGTTGGTGGCGCCCGGCAGCGGCGAGGCCTCGTGAAACCATTGAAACGACAGGGGGGCCGCGCCTTCGGCCGTCACCTCAAAGCGTGCGGCGTCGCCGTTGGTCACGGTCAGGCTTTCGGGCTGGGCGAGGAGGGACGGCGGCAGGAGGCATTCGCCGCCACCATCGAAGCACGCGAAGGACGCCACGGCGAGGGTCCAGCATTCCAAGGTACCGGCATCCTGAGCGGAGGTATCCGCCACGCGCAGCCGCCAGAGGCCGTTGGCCGCGGCGCCATGCTTGCCGACGAAGACAGCCAGACGCTCCTCCGGGCGAAAACGGCCCACAAAAGGCGCACTGGCGCCGACGATGGATTGCGGCGCATCGTCCGCAAAGGTGGTTCGGCCGAGGCAACCGGTCCCGTAGTGATCATCGCTGCCGCCGTTGAGCGAGGACAGTTCGACCTCGGTTCCATCCGGCCCGATGAGTTGCAAAGTGAGGTCCGCCGCGTAGCTGTGGGTGATGTGCACGCTGACGACCACCTCGCCTACTGGCCGCGCCAGTCCTTCAACGAGCACGGTGGACTCGACCAGGCCGAGATCCGGGATTGGCAAAGGGACGTTCGACGAGGCGAAGAGCCGTGGCGCATCCAGGCCGTTGTTGGTGGACGGGAGGGTGAACGGCAGCACGAAGCTGCCGACATTGGCGGTGATCAGCTCCAACTCCATCTCCGCCGGAATGCCGCAGAGCAAACCGGCGCCGGCGCTCAACCGCAGCGGCAGCGAGTTGGTCGCGGCCTGGCCGCCCCCGATGTCCCCGAAGGCCACCGGCTCCGGCTCGGTGATCACGCCGGGCGAACGCGCCCGCAGGTGGCCGACCACGTTGCGGGCCGCGGGCCCGCGCGCGCTGCCGAGGTTGGCGACGGACACGAACAGCTCCGCGCATTCGCGGGCGTCGAGGCTGCCGTTGCCCGAGGCATCCAGCATCGTGATCTGCCGCAGGCCGAGTCGCGGTTCCGGCGTCGGCGTCCGCTCCAACGCGCCCAGAGCCATGACGACGCCCACGCCGGAGTCGCGGTCCGGCCCCGGTTCCTCGATGTCGAGCGCGCTCTCCAGCAGCACCTGTCGCACCTCCGCCTGGCTGAGCGAGGGATTGAAGGACCAGATCAGGGCGGCGATGGCCGCCGCGTGCGGCGCCGCGGCGGAGGTGCCAAAGAACAGGGGGAACGACGGCACCGATGTGCGGACGCCGTCCGCGGCCGTCAGGGTCGGTGC
>DATLZF010000458.1:0-5145 GCA_035574135.1 Candidatus Methylomirabilota bacterium | reverse complement strand
GAGGCTTTGCGCGGGCGCGGTCAGGTCGGCGTAGCTCGTCACCCAATCGGCCAGGTCGTCGTTCACGTCGGCGTCCTTGAGCCGGACCGCCGTGCCGTCGGGATGGATGAGCGAGATTTCCAAATCGCCGCGGAACGTGTGCGAAATGTCCATGTCCACCTGCACGAAGCCAACCGGGTCGCCTGCGCCGACATTGAGCGTGTATTCGTTGGTCCGCAAATCCAGCACCGGCGCGGCGCTGGCCGAAGTCGCCGGGTCCAACAGCGCGGCCATCAACATGGGCGGCGGTGGCGGTTGCGGAGGACGCGCGAGTTCGAGGCTCCAGGTGTTGAGCGTGCCGATGTCTTGCCCCGCCGCGTCCTGCACGCGCAGAACCCAGGTGCCGTTGAGCGGCTTGCCGTTGAGCACGGCCAGACTTTGCGCCGGCGCGGTCAGGTCCGGGTAAGTGGTGACCAGGTCGTCGTCCGGACCGCCGTCCCGGTTGTGCAAGATGACGGCCGTGCCATCCGGATGAATTAGCGTGATGACGAGATCGCCGCGGAAGGTGTGGGTGATGTTGACGTTCACCTTCACGCCGGCAATCGCGCCCGGCGCCGCCACGGTCATCGACGACTCCACGGTCGCCACGTCGGGAATGTCCACCGGCGCGGTCGCGGCGGCGGTCACCGTGCCGTCGCCGGAATCGACGCGCCCGTGAATTTGCAAAGTGTCCAGTCCCGGCAGCAGCGGCACGGCCGAGGCGACCCAGGCGAAGTTGTTCCGGATCTGGCCGGTGCGCCCATTGCCCGAGGCGTCGCCCGCCACGTTGCTGCTGCCTTCATCGAAGCGATAGTAGGCCAGCAAGTCCGGCTCGAACCCGGACAACCGGCGGTTCCAGCGTTGGACCGTGAACCGCTCGTCCGCCGTGCTCCAGAGCGTCACCTCATCGATTTCTCCGATGAAGTTCGTGCCGTCGGCCCACGTGCCGATGAGCAACGGCGCGGTCGAGGTGGTGGCAGCGGGCTGGCCTTCCCAACTGGGCAGGAAGTCCGCGCTTTGCCCGTCCACCCACAGAGTGCCGGCGCCGAAGTGGACCGTGAACAAGACATGGTGCCACTGTCCGTCGGCGAGCAGCGGAGAGCGCAGCGTATTGTCCAGCGCGCTCGTGGCCGAACCGTAGAACGCCACGACCCGGCCCGCGTTCATCACCATGTAGAAACCGTTGCCCTGCGCATTGGGCGCCCACTTGGCCACGATGCCCGCGCCGGTCTGGGTCTGGTTGGTCGTGCGAATCCACGCGCCGACGGCGAAGGGCAGCTCGTTGAGCGAGGGGTGGTGCGCCGCTTCGACAAAACCGCCGCCCAGATTCAGACAGTTGCCGCTCAGCGGCACCGTGAGCGTGGCGCTGATGTTCAGGTCTTCAAACCAGTGGTTGTCGGTAAAGCCGCCCGTGCGTGCGCTCAAAACCCAGCGTCCACCGTAGATGGGTTCGTAAGACGTGGGAAGGTTGTTAAGGATGAAAACGCCGTTGTGGGCGACATCGACCGTCCCGTCCGAATCAAGCTGGATGGAAAAATCCCGCAGCCTCGAGGCAGGATCGGACTGGCCGCCGGGACTCGTGGACACTTGCACGGGTTGCTCCCCCATCAGAATACCATTCCATCGGACGCTGATGGAGGGCGGCTCGCCGCCATTGTCATACGTGTCGAACGAAATGGTCAACCCACTGGCCAGGCCTTCTTCGCCCGGCGTCACGCCATTCGATGCGTCGGCCGCAGGCGCGAGATTGAAGCTGAAGCCGTCCGCAGGCGGAATCGTGCCGCCAAACAGTGCCGCCCTGAACGTCGCGCGAAACGCCGTCACTCCCTGGGCGGAAGGCAGGCCATCCACGAACGCCGTGCCCAACTGGCCGCCCGGTGTGTGTGTCGTGAGCTTGAGATAGCCGCCATTCACCGTCGCGCTGCCCGTGAGCGTCATGCCGGCCGGCACGTCCCCGTTGAAATCGTTGGAGAAAGTGACGGAAGAAGGAAATTGGGCGGGGGCTGACGGTGCCAACAAGGAAATGAACAGCGCGGCGAACGCGGCGAAGCGCGTGGTGTTGTCCAAAGCCCCCCGGCGCGCTCCCTCTCCCCTCAATGGGGAGAGGGCCGGGGTGAGGGGTGAGGCGGTTCGTAAGGCTTCCGATTCATCAACCTGGCAAGGCTTCATACGCATCCTGTGAAATATCTGGTTACTGACCGGTCGCCTCACTGATTCAACACCGGCGAATTGTTCACCCGCGTCAGACGGAACGTGCCGCTGGCCACAATGTTCATCCGATGCAACCCGCTCACCGTTTCGCGATACACGCCGCCCAGCACCGAGTAGCCGTATTCGATGGCCGCCGACGCGCTCTCCAGCGCGCTCGCCGGTTGCGCCGTGAATTCCAATTCCACCTGGCGTGTTACGCGATACGCCTCCTCTTTGAAGCTGCGATACGCCGGGTCGAGATTGTCGTGGTCGGGATGGAACGTGTGCTTGAAGGGATTCGTCGGCGCGTCCGGCTCCAGCACCAGCGTCGCGCGCGCCGTGTTGCCGATGCCGAACGCCCCGGTCATCGCCAGCACGTTGCTGGCGCCGCCGTCGAAATCGTAATCCACCGTGCTGATGCGCCGGCCCACCGAGGTGCCGTCGCGCAACGACGCCCCGCGATACGCGGGCAACAGCGAATCATCGGTGAGCAACACGTAGCGGCCCGGCTTGTCCGTGACGGCGCGGCCCTGCGCGTCGTTCGTGGTCGTGCCGTTCTGCCACATCTGGATGACCTCCTTGAGCAGATACGGCTTTCCGCCGGCATCGACATGCACGAGCAGCCGCAGGTCGAACGGTGAGCGGGTGGGCGCGCCGTTGGTCGGGCGCGACGAATTCACTTCGTTGACGTTGGTGACGGTCGCCGTGCCGACCCACAGGCCCGAGGTCAGCTCCGCCGCGCCCGTCGGAGGCGGCAGATTCAACCCGCGTCGCGCCGCCGTGAGCTTGCCCGCCGTCACCGACACGAGATAGCGCGTGCCGATGTCGTCCTTCACTTCGAGGATGGAGCCGTAGTTCGTGCCGGCGAAATCCCTGCGGCGCATCGCCAGCAGTCCGTCGAGCGTCGCGCCGCCGTCCAGAGTAAAGCAGCGCGGCGCGGGCAGGTTCACCCACGTCAGCCGGTTGCTGAGAAAGTCCTGGTAGGAAAGCGGTGTGTTCGCGCCGGTGCGGAGGTCTTGCAGGCAAATCACCCGCGCGCCGGGCGACTCGTTCTTGTAGTGCTGCTCGATCTCGTTCAGCAGCGTGCCGTAGTCGAGGCCGTCGCCCGGCTCGAGCGTGAAGCCGAGCGGACCCTGATAGGTCGATGCGCCGCGACAAAAGGCCCAGTACGCCTCGCCGTGCTTCATGGTGTCGCCGGCATTGACGAGCGTCCACTGGCCGTTGTCGCGCAGTTGGTAGATGCGCTGGCCCGCGTGAGCCGCGGAGGGACTGAAGAACGTCGCGAACGTCGGCAACTGCGCCGGGTTCACCGGGAAGCCGCGCAGGTTGAACGAGTCGGCGACCCATTTCGCCGCGCGCACGACCGGACGGCCCGTGACGGTGAGCGTGCGCGGGCCATTCGTGAGCTTCACGAGGTACGGCCGCAGCGCGTTCACCGTGTGCAGCTTCGTGAGAAAGGCCTCGGGCCGCGACGCCGGGAAATACGGCAGCCAGCCCGGCTGGTTGAACAGGTCCTCCGACTGGTCCTGGATGAACTGCACCGCGCCCGCCGGCACATACGTCCACACGCTCGACACCGGCAGCCCGGCGAACACGACGGAGATTTCCGCGTTGGTCGGCTGCACTTCGAGCCAGATGGAGTTCCAGCCGTTGCGGAGCTGGAAGGTTTGGGTGGTGGTTTGGGCGGATGCGGTGATAACGCCGAACAACAGAGTGAGTGCCAGGAGAGGGTGGGAAAGTGCGAAGGTGAGAAAGCGAAAACGAGCGCGAGGCAGGCACGAGGCCCAGCAAACCGTCTCACCCCTCACCCCGACCCTCGCCCTGACCCTGGGAGCGCCGGCATCCTTGCCGGCGAGACCGTCTCCTCCCAACACGCCGGCAGGGATGCCGGCGCTCCCAGAAGTGGCCTGTTGGTTCAGGGGTTCAAGGCGCGAAGATTTTCGGAGAATTCTCTCCCCATTGAGGGGAGAGGGAGCGCGACGGACGGCCTTGGAAAGGGCCGCGCACTTCGCCGCGTCCGATGCGTCCAGTGCGTCTGACAGGCCCGATACCACCAGCGCGTTTGCTCGAAGCGGCCGCGCGCTACGGACGCGGCGACGTGCGAACGCATCTTGGCGCGCGCTGAACGCGATCCTATCTCGCCTCAACGGGGAGAGGGCCGGGGTGAGGGGTGAAAACGGGCAACGACTCTCGTTGTTCATGGAAACCTCGTCTGGTTCAATACGCATTGGCTCGGATGGCTGTGTCACGGTTCGCTCCTCACTTGCGCCGTCGCCGCTCCGGGCATTCGCGGCGGCTCATGCTTGTCCCCCGGCAGCGAAATTGCCTCGACCAACTCGCGGTTCACCGTGATGTCCAGACCCGCCTTCATGGCCGCGTAGAAGTCGCGTTCCGCCTGCGCGGCCTTCGCGCGCGAAAGCTGGTGGCGGATGGTCTCGCGCACTTCGGACAGCGGCTTGCGTCCGGCCTCGCGTCTCTCCAGGAGCTTCGCGATGTAAAAGCCGCGCGGCGTTTGCACCAGCGGCGCGAAGTCACCCGGCGCCTTCAACGCGAACAACGCTCCGGCCAAAGCGGGTTCGACGCCCGCCGCCCCGGGCGTCAGCCAGCCGAGGTCGCCGCCGCGATAGCGCGACGCCTGATCCTCGGAATGCTGCGCGACCAGTTTCGCGAACGCGGCTTCATCCGCCGCGCCGCGGGCTTCGGCCAGCACCGCCTCGGCGCGCGCGCGACATTCCGCCTTCTTTTCCGCCGTCGCGGTTGCGGGCATTGAAAGAAAAATCGCCGCGCCCCGGACGGCCGCCGGTTGGGCGAATCGCCCACCATCGTTCTGATAGGCAGCCTCGATCTCGTGCTCGCTCACTGCCGGGCTGGCGGGCTTGAACTCGCGTTCCTTGAACTGCGCGACGATCAGTTGCTTGATACGCGCCCGCATCTGCG
>DATLZF010000457.1:0-2718 GCA_035574135.1 Candidatus Methylomirabilota bacterium | reverse complement strand
GACATAGGAGCGCTTGGCTTCCTTGTCGGGCACCGCGGGAGACCCCAACCATTTCCCGCCGTCGGGAATGTCTGTCATCACGCCGGACTGGGCACCGATCGTGACGCCGTTTCCAATCGTGACGTGCCCGGCGACGCCGGCCTGGCCGGCGAGGACGGTGTAGTTGCCCACGCGGGTGCTGCCGGACAGACCGACCTGCCCGCAGAGAATCACATGCTGGCCGAGTACGCAATTGTGGCCGACCTGGACCAGGTTGTCGATCTTCGTTCCGCGTCCCACAACGGTGGACCCCAAGGCGGCCCGATCAATGGTGCTGTTGGCGCCGATTTCGACGTCGTCATGAATCACCACGTTCCCCACCTGGGGAATCTTGCGATGGACTCCCTGGTCCAGCACGTACCCGAAACCATCGGCGCCAACAATGGCCCCGGCGTGAATCCGCACGCGCCGCCCGATCTGACACCCCGGATAGACCACGGCGTTGGGGTAAAGGCGCGTGCCTTCACCGATACAACAGTCGTCACCGATGTGATTGCCGCCCTGGAGGACGACGCCCGGGCCCAGCACGCAGCGCTCGCCCACCACGCAATGGGGGCCGATGTGCGCCGCCGGATCAATTCGTGCCGAAGCGGCCACGACCGCCGTTCCATGAACCCCCGGAGGAAAGATCGGCTCCGGAAAAAACAGCGGCAGGGCCCGTGCGAATCCCACGCGCGCGTTCGGCACCCGGATGAGGGTCTTCGAGGCGGACCGAAAATCGCCGGCCACCAGGATGGCCGAGGCGCCGCTCTGCTCGGCCCGGGCGAAATACTTTTCATTCTCGGCGTAGGTCAGATCCCCGGGTCGGGCAGATTCCGCCGCCGCAAACCCGTGAATGACGACAGCGGGATCGCCCACGACCTCACCGTCGATGCGTGCCGCAATTTCAGCAGTAGTCAGGGGCATAAACTTGAGCTGCCCGCGCGCGCCCGCACCACACGGGCCCGACGCGGTGGCCTTCACCCGCCGCGCTGATCCACGACCATGTTGCCTTCGCCCAAGACGATCACGCGCGGCTGCCATTTCCCGGCCTGTGCCGCATCGATCGTGGCGTAGCTCATGATGGTCAGGCGGTCTCCCACACGCCCGAGGTGGGCGGTCGCGCCGTTGAGGACAATGGCACCCGATCCGCGTTCACCCGGGATCACATAGGTCTCGAAGCGGTTGCCGTTGGCGAGGTTGCTGCACAGCACCCGTTCATGCGGCAGCAACCCGACCCTTTCCATCAGATCGACGGCAATAGTGAGACTGCCTTCGTAGTCCAGACTGGCTGCCGTGACCGCGGCGCGGTGAATCTTCGACTTCAGAACATGGATTTGCATCGCGGATCAAGTCACACGTTGACTTGAAAATTGGCGGCCACTATAAAGCGGCCCACCGTGGTCCGCAACAACACAGCGCGCCCGGCACATTTTCTATGAGCAGAAAAATCCGTTACGGCATGGTGGGCGGCGGACGCGGCGCGTTCATCGGCGCGGTGCATCGGATCGCCGCGGCCATGGATCAGCAGATTGAACTCGTCTGCGGCGCTTTTTCCTCCGACCCAGAACGCTCGAAGGCTTCCGGCGCGGACCTCTTCCTGCCACCTGACCGCTGCTACGGCACCTTCGAGGAGATGATCAAAGCCGAGGCGAAGCTGCCCGAAGGCGAGCGCATGGATTTTGTGGCCATCGTCACGCCGAACCACATGCATTTCCCGCCGGCGAAGATGGCGCTGGAGTACGGCTTCCACGTCCTGAGCGACAAGCCCGCGACGCTCAATCTCGCCGAGGCGAAAAAGCTCGCCGAGATCGTGAAGAAGACCGGCCGGCTCTACGGGCTCACGCACAATTACACCGGCTATCCGCTGGTGAAGGAGGCACGCGCGCTCGTCGCCGCCGGCAAGCTCGGCAAGATTCGCAAGGTGGTCGTTGAGTATCCCCAGGGCTGGCTCGCCACGCGCCTCGAAGCCACCGGCCAGAAGCAGGCCGCCTGGCGCACCGACCCCAAGCGCAGCGGCGCGGCCGGCTGCATTGGCGACATCGGCACGCACGCCGAGAACCTCGCGGAATACATCACCGGCCTCCGCATTGAGGAACTCGCCGCCGACATCACCTCCTTCGTCAAGGGCCGCAAGTTGGATGACGACGGTAACGTGCTGCTCCGTTTCAAGGGCGGCGCCAAGGGCGTGCTGCACAGCTCACAAATTTCCGTCGGCGAGGAGAACAACCTGAACATCCGCGTTTACGGCGAGCTGGGCGGTCTGGAATGGCATCAAAAGGAACCGAACACCATGCTCCTGAAGTGGCTTGACCAGCCCATGCAGGTCTATCGCACCGGGCTCGGCTACCTCGGCCAGGCCGCCAAGAGCGCCACCCGCACACCGCCGGCGCATCCGGAGGGTTACCTCGAAGCCTTTGCCAACATCTACAAGAACTTCGCCAACCACATCCGCGCCGTCCAGGCGGGCAGGAAACTGGCGAAGAATGATCCGGCGCTGGACTATCCCAAGATTGAGGATGGCGTACGCGGCATGGCCTTCATTGAAGCGGTCGTGAAGTCCTCCAAGAACAACGCCGCGTGGACCCGGCTGGACGTGTGACCGACCGCGGCGCTGGCCGGCCGCTGGCACTCGCCTGCTGACGGCGCGCCCTGATCAATCATCCGGCACCTTGATGTGCCATGGGTGGGCCGTTCACG
>DATLZF010000456.1:0-6788 GCA_035574135.1 Candidatus Methylomirabilota bacterium | reverse complement strand
GGGGCAGGCGCTCCACCGCGGCCTGATTCAAGGCTTCGTGAAAGGCACCGGTCGAGGTGGCCCCTTCGCCGATGCACGTGGCGCCCACGTGGCCGGACAATCCGCGCATGCGCCGCGCCATCAACGCGCCGTTGACCACCGAGATCATGGCCCCGAGGTGGCTGATCATGGCGAACACACCCGCGCGGGGCCGCCCGCGATGCACGTTGCCATCGCGCCCGCGCATCGGCCCCGCCGCCGAACCCAGATAGGTGCGCACGGCGTCGAGGACCGTTTCCCCGAAGGCCAGCCGGCCGGCGGTGTCGCGAATCAGCGGGCCGAACACATCGCCCGGACGCAGGGCCAGGCCGACGGATACACTCAGCGCCTCCTGGCCGCGGCTGAGAAAAACGCCGCCCTGAATCTTCCCGGCGCGGTAGAGGCTGGCGAATTTGTCATCCAGCACACGGGCAAGAAGCATCCAGCGGTAGGCGCGGAGGAACTCTTCACGAACACTGGGCAGTTCGGCCGCAGGCGGCCGGCCAACGACGGTCTGAACCATGCCTCTTGTTTATGCCCGGGAAGGACGCCGGGTGCAAACCTTCTTTGCTGGCCGCACGCTCCGGGGGCCGGGCGCACGTTCACTTCGAAAGGGCCACAAGGTAGCGCTTCACTCGTGCAGCCTCCTCGGTCATCTCCAGATGGCCGTAGGTTTGGTGCAGGTTGGTGCACATGCGCAGAAGCATGCGCCGGGGTGTAACGGGCAGCAGATGCCCGTCGGCCAGCCCGTAATTGGCCTGCAGGAGGTATTTGATGCAATCGCCCTTGCTCAGGAAGATCCCCTTGCGGAAGCAATCGATGTAAATCTCCGTCGTGCTCGATTGGTAACGACAGATGAAGTGGCCGGGCAACCCGATGCCCGCGACGGGCAGGCCCAACCGCCGCGCCAGGAACAAGTACACGGCGCAGAGGCCGATGGGATTGCCCACCCGCCGGTCCACGATGCGATTGAGGTAGCAGCATTCCGGATCGTAGCCGTAGTTGTCGCTGCCGGCGAAGCGCAACTCCCCGAACAGATACTGATTGATGGCCCCCAGGATTTGGTCCGGGTCGGACCGGCCGGAGAGACGCTCGCGAAGTTCGCTCGCCCAGCAATCGTAGAGAGCAGCGTAGGCCGCCGAGTTGAGCTCGGGGTATTGTGTTTGCGCCAGACGGTGCACGGCCTCCTCCAAATCGAGATCTTCGGCGCGGCCGAGGCAGAAGGTCAGAAACCGCTCGTCCGCCTCCCGACGGGCCAGGTGCGTGATGATCTCCGTGGCGCGGCGGCGCATCACCGGATCATTGCTCAGGGTGTAGGGCTTGAGCCACGCGCAGCCCTCCCGCCCGTAGGACAGAATCTTCTGGCGGACGAACTGATAAATGGCGGGATCGTCATCAACGAGCAGGCTGATGAGGGCGTCGCGCTGAGGTGGCGGAAGCGTCACTGGCGAGCCACTGATGACCAGTGTTTGCATACCCCTAAAGACAAGGCGACCCTGACAGAAATTCGATGAAACTGCAACGCCGATCTAGACCGAGTGGCCGGGGCGCGGTTACACCCTGATTGCAGGCTCCGGGTTGGGTCCGCGCACGAGGCGCCTGCATCGGGATGGCGGGCCGCCGACGCGGGCGCCCCGATTGTGGACGGCGTTTTGCCGTTGCCTTTCGGCCGGGATTGCTTTGACCTAGCCTCATGAATTCGCTCCTGCTTCTGTGTTCTTTCGTCGGGATGCTGATCTTGGGACTTGCGCCGCAACCGGCGCGGGCGCATCCGGCGGCGGACGAGATGGCCACGGCCGCCGCCAGTTTTCTGGCTGCGCTGACGCCCGAGCAAAAGGCGACCGCGACGTTCCCGCTCAAGGATGAGCACCGGCTGGACTGGCATTTCATCCCCAAGGAGCGGAAGGGGCTTGCCCTCAAAGCCATGACCGTCGAGCAGCAGCATCTGACGGTGGCGCTCCTGGCTGCCAGCCTGAGCAGCCAGGGATTGATGAAGGCCAGCAGCATCATGAGCCTCGAAGCCGTCCTGCAGGTCATCGAGGGCCCGAACCGGCGCTTCCCGCGCGATCCTCTGTTGTATCACGTCAGCATCTTCGGCGAGCCGAAGCCGGGGCAAACTTGGGCCTGGCGCTTCGAGGGACATCATCTTTCCCTCAACTTCACGGTGGTGAAGGGGGAGCACGTTGCTGCCACCCCCTCGTTCATGGGGACCAACCCGGACATTGTACCGGAGGGGCCGCGCCAGGGACAGCAGGTGCTGGCAGCCGAGGAGAACATCGGCCGGCAACTTGCCAAATCGCTCACGGTCGCGCAGCGGGCCAAGGCCGTGTTTAGTGACCAGGCGCCGCCGGACATTCTCACCGAGGCCCGCCGGAAAATCTCCCCGCTCGAGCCCCGGGGCATTGGCTGGTCGGAGCTGGACGCGGACCAGAGGGAGCTGCTGTGGATTTTGGTCAAGCTCTACGTGCAGCGCTCCCGCGGCGAAATTGCCGAGGCCGAGTTGAAAAAGATCACCGAGGCCGGCCGGGATAAGATCCACTTCGCCTGGGCCGGCGGCATGGCACGCGGACAGGGTCACTACTATCGGGTGCAGGGGCCGACGTTTCTGATCGAGTACGACAACACCCAGAACAACGCCAATCACATCCACGCCGTCTATCGCGACTTCGAGAATGATTTCGGCGAGGATTTGCTGCGGCGGCATTACGAGCAGGCGCGGCACTGAGCGGTGGCCACCCCGGCCACGCGCTCTCCGAACGGCTCGACCGCTCGATCCTAGGGCGCCCTTGCCGCGCGGGCTGCGGATTTTTTGGACATGGAACGATCCCCGGAAGAATGCTCAACGGTGTCGCCGCCCGCTCCGCCGTTTCGCGTGGGAGATCGGTGCACTGTCACCATCGGCGACATTGCCTTCGGGGGCGCAGGCGTCGCGCGCCAGAATGATTTCGTGATCTTCGTCCCGTTCGTCCTCGTGGGCGAGGAGGTCGAGGTCGAGATTGTGGAGGTCAAACGCAACTTCGCCCGGGCACGGCTCCGGTCCGTGCTCAGGCCCTCGCCGGCGCGGGTGCTGCCGGAATGCCGCTATTTTGGCGAGTGCGGGGGCTGCCAGTACCAGCACATGGCTTACGAGCAGCAGTTGGTCGTCAAGCGCAAGCAGGTGGAAGACCTCATTGAGCGCGTGGGCGGCTTCGCCCGGAGTGTGGTGACGGCGGTGGTGCCGTGCCCGCAGCCCTATGGCTACCGCAATCGCATCATGATTCGCAGCCAGTGGAACAAGCCGGAGCAACGGTTGAACATCGGGTTCATCCGCCACGACTGCGGCCTGGTGGTGGACCTGGAGGAATGCCGGATCGCGGAGCCGTCCTTGAACGAGCAGATTCGCCATGTGCGCGCGCACCCGCCGCCCAAGGGCGGGATCAAGGTGGTGCTGCGCGTGGCGCCCGAGGGCTGGGAAGTGCCGCGGGATTCGTTCTTCCAGAACAATTTTTCCCTCCTGCCGGCCCTGGTGGAGACGCTGCGGGCGCGGGTGCGCGAGGGCGGGGCGCGACATCTCGTCGATGCCTACTGCGGGGTGGGTTTCTTTGCCATCGAACTGGCGGGGGCCGTCGAGTCCTTTGTGGGTGTGGAGATCGATGCTCAGGCGATCAAAGCGGCACGCCGGAACCAGACGAGCCGGGGGGCTGCGAACGGCGAATTCATTCAGGGCGCCACCGAGGAGTGGCTACCCCGGCTGCTGGAGCGCTTTGCGGCGGAACGCACGGTGGTGCTGCTGGATCCGCCCCGGGTGGGAGTGCGTCCGTCGGCGTTGGCGTTGTTGCGCCAGGTCCGGCCGGCCCAGGTGCTCTACGTGTCGTGCCATCCGGCGACCCTGGCCCGAGACTTGAACGTCTTGTGTGCCGGCGGTGTCTTTGAACTGCGAAGTGTGACACCGCTGGACATGTTTCCTCAGACGCAACACGTGGAATGTGTGGCCGACCTGCGGGCCGGCTCCGGGGCCACGGGCGCCGCGTGAGGGCCGGGGCCGAGTCTCCGCGGTGCCGTCTTCCACCTTGCCAAGGCCGGAACCATTGATTCAACTCTCCCTCCAACTGACATGGAAACCACTGCCGCCGTTCCGTCGGGATTTGTCGCGCGTCGTCTGCCCTGGGTGATTGCGGCCGGGGCGTGGGTCCTGTTCCTCCTGACCTTGAACACCAGCCTGCCGTTCCGGGGTGTGGGACCTTTGGCGGTGGCGTCCGGGCTGGAGTGGCGCCCGCAGTTTGTTGCGCCGGTGCATTATCTGGTGACGTATCCCGTGCGCTGGTTGCCGGCCGGGGCTCAGTCCGTGGTCATGAGTATCCTGGCCGCCGTGTGGGCGGCGGGGGCGTTGGGGTTGCTGGCGCGGTCGGTGGCGTTGCTGCCGCATGACCGGACGCGGGATCAGCGGAGCCTGGAGCGGCACCCGCGCGGTTTGCTGAGTGTGCGCTCGGCCTGGTTGCCCCCGGTGCTGGCGGTCCTGGCGTGCGGGCTTCAGTTGACGTTTTGGGAGAACGCTGTGGTGGGCACGGGCGAGGCGTTCGATCTCCTGTTGCTGGCATACGTCATCCGAGCCGTGCTGGAGTTCCGGCTCGCCCGGAAGGATTCTTGGCTGTATCGGGCGGCGTTCGTGTATGCCCTGGGCATGACGAACAATTACGCCATGATCCCGCTGCTGCCGGCGTTTGTGCTGGCGGTGGGCTGGATGCGGGGGCGGGCGTTTTTCCAGTTGGCTTTCCTGTCCAAGATGCTGCTGGCCGGTCTGGCCGGTCTGGCGTTTTACCTGGTTCTGCCGCTGGTGAATCACCTCGCGGGTTATCCGGAGGCGGGTTTCTGGCCCAGCCTGACGACGCAACTGGGCCTGCAGAAGCAGGCGCTGCTGCAGTTCCCGCGATTCGTCATCGTGCTGGTCGCGCTCACGTCGTTGATTCCGGTGTTGTTCATCGGCATCCGCTGGCCGGCGAGCTTTGGCGATGTGAGCGCCGCAGGCAACACGCTGACGAATCTGATGATGCACATGATTCACGGCGTCTTCCTGGTCTTCTGCCTGGCCGTCACGTTCGATCTTCCGTTCAGCCCCCGGCGTCTGGCGGTGTTTTGGGCGATGCTGCCGATTTACTACCTCGGTGCCTTGAGCATCGGGTACTTCGCGGGCTACTTCCTGTTGGTGTTCAATCCGGCGGCTCCCTTGAAACCCTGGCAGCGACCCTCCGCTCTGCGTTCGGCGTTCAATGGTGCGGTGGTGGGATTGGTGTGGTTGGCAGCGGTGGCCGTCCCGGCTGGTCTGGCCTACAAGAACCTGCCGTTGATCCGCCTGGATAAAAAGGCCGGGATGAAGCCGCTGGCCGAGGCCATGGTGGCCTCATTGCCCCCGGCCGGCGCGGTGGTGTTGGCGGACGACCAACCGCTGCTCAACGCCGTTGCCCTCGTGCTCCGCCAGCGCCATCAAGCGGACAACTTTGTCCTGGTTCATTCGCAATCCTTGGTGCACCGCGTCTATCATCGCGAGTTGAGCCGGCGTTACCCGGGGCGTTGGCCGGTGCTGCCGGGCGAGAGTTCTGGTTCCCTCCCCGTGGATATTGAGACGCAACTGCAGATGTTCGGCGAGGTGCGGAAGATTCTCCCGCTCGTTTACCTTCAGCCGACCTTCGGCTCCTACCTGGAACAATACTATCTGAAGCCCTCCGGGCTGGTCTATCAAATGGTGCCCTTCCCGCCGGGGCAGGTGTTGCCGCCGCGGCTGACGCCCGCAGAGATTGCGGCCGCCGAACAAGCTTGGGCCCCATTTTTGGCCGATCAGTTGGTGGCCTGCGAGCGGGGCACCAAAGGGCGTCAGCCGTATCCGCCGGTGGCGGCGGTGGCGGCGCTGAGTTCGCGCATGTTGAATCAGTTGGGCGTCGAGATTCAGCGCACGGGTGATTACGCGAAGGCCGGGCAATACTTTGCCCTGGCCTTGCGCGCCAACGCCGAGAATCCGGTCGCGTTTATCAACGCTGAGTACAACCGGCAGATCCAGGCGGGCAAATTTGACAGCATCGCGCTGACGGACGCCGTGCGGCAGCGCTTTGCCGCTTACGCCGGCAACCTCGGCCGCCTGCTGGGGGCCAACGGCTCGCCGGACGAGCCCTCGCTGGCCCTCTTTGCCTCGGAGTACTTCGCCCGCAGCCGCAACTTCCGACAGGCCGCCTGGTACATTGCCCGGGCCATGGCGTTTCTGCCCGAGAGCCTGGAGCCGCGCCTGAACTACGCCTCGGCCCTGATCCAGTTACGCGAGGCGGATCAGGCCCTGGCACTCATCGCCGAAACGCGCCGGCTTGCCGCGTTGCAAGGAGCCGATCTGGCAGTGCAACTGGCCTTCGACCAGACGGAAGCCTGGGCTTACTTCGCCAAGGGCGACCTCGCCCGTGCGGAGCAGCTCCTGCGGGCGGCGCAGACCAAATACCCCAGCCTGGCCGGCCCCTACTCGACCTTGGTGGACATCTACATCGCCTCCGGCCGCAGCACCAACGCCATGGCCGTGATTCAGGAGCAACTGCGCGTGCAGCCCCGCGATGTGAATGCGCTCATCAACTACGGCGTGCTGCTGGTGCAACAGGGCCTGATTACCAACGCAGTCACCTACTTCGACCGTGCCCTCCTCGTCGAGCCGGGCAACCACGTCGCGCTGATGAACCGCGCCATTTGCAATCTCAACGCCGGCCTCCTCGACGAAGCCGAGCGGGACTACGTCACCCTCCAGCGCAACCTGCCCCGCC
>DATLZF010000455.1:0-6144 GCA_035574135.1 Candidatus Methylomirabilota bacterium | reverse complement strand
GTGTTCTCGCAGAAACGGCAGAGCCGCCTCAAGAACCTCGGGCGCGACACGGGTCGTTGCGTTGTTGTCGAAATAATAAAGCTTGTGTTGACTCATCGATGGTCTTTGGGTGCTGGTCCGGCCCGGGGAACGATTGGCGGTGGACGGGCCAAACCATGCCACAAGACGGCATTAAATCGGGCATGCAGGAACGAAACCAGCCTAATTTCGCGAGAGCGCCAATGAGCGAAGGGCACTATTGACAAACCGGAACGGAGGGGAGTAACATGAATAACATAATCAACTAACTTATGATTAACTCTGAAAAAGCCTTGAAGGTGACTCATAATGAAGTCATCAAAGAGGCCAACCCGACGCTGGCAGGAACCATTGCGGCCACCGTCGCTGCCAACGCGGAGCAGTTCTCCGCAGACGACCAGCAGTTCATCAAGTTCCATGGCATTTACCAACAAGACGACAGGGATTTACGCAAGACGGCAAAGAAATACATTTTGATGGTTCGAGGGCGAATTCCCGGCGGCGTGATGACCCCTCGACAGTGGATTACGTTCGACGACCTGGCCTCCACCTACGGCAACAACACTCTGCGGATCACCACAAGGCAGAGCATTCAATTCCACGGCGTCGTGATGTCCGGCCTCGGTCCGCTGGTGAAAAAAATCAACGAATGCCTTTTGTCCACGCTGGCCGCGTGTGGCGATGTCAATCGCAACGTCATGGCCGCGCCCACCCCGGTACAGACGGCACCCCGGGCGCAGATGATGAAGGACGTGTATCGCGTGGTCGAGGAGCTGGCTCCGAAAACCAAGGCCTATCACGCCATCTGGATCGACGGCGTGCAACTTGATCTCGAGGATCCGGCCAACAAAGACTTCGTTGATCCATTGTACGGCAAGACCTATCTACCCCGGAAGTTCAAGACGGCTTTCGTCATGCCACCGGTGAACGACATGGACGTGTTCACCAACGACCTCGGCTTCATTGCCATCGTCGAGGGCGGTCATCTGGTTGGCTACAACCTCGCGGTGGGCGGCGGCATGGGCCGCAGCCACGGGCAGACAACGACTTATCCGCGGCTGGCGGACGTGCTGGGCTTCTTTCCCGCGCCGCGCGTCGTTGAGGTCGCCAAAGCCGTGCTCACAGTGCATCGCGACTTTGGGGATCGCACGGACCGCAAACACGCGCGTCTCAAGTACGTCGTGGCGGAACGCGGCGTGGATTGGACGCGCGCGGAGGTGGAGCGTCGCGCGGGTTTCAAGCTGGAGCCGGCCCGACCGTTCGTCTTCACCACCACCGGCGATCAGTACGGCTGGCATCGTGCGCTGGATGGGACGTGGTTCCTCACGCTGTTCGTCGAGACAGGACGCATTAAGGACCACGGGGCACGCCGGCAGAAAACCGCCCTGCGAAGGGTGGCCGAGCAATTTGCCAACATCGAATTCCGCCTCACGGCCAATCAGAACATCATCCTCGCCAACGTGGCCGAGACGGACAAGGCAGCGTTGACCGCTCTGCTGGCCGAGCATGGTATTCCAGTCGAAAACCAGGCCACCGCGCTGCACGCGGCGGCGTTGGCCTGCCCGGCCCTGCCCACCTGCGGGCTGGCTCTGGCCGAATCGGAGCGCATGTTGCCCGGCCTGGTGGACCGCATCGAGAAGCTTTGTGCGGAAGTTGGCCTGGCTGGAGAGGAAATCATCATCCGCTCGACCGGTTGTCCGAATGGCTGCGCACGGCCGTACATGGCAGAGATCGCTTTCGTCGGCAAAGCCCCGGGCCGCTACCAGCTCTGGCTGGGTGGCAACGCCTCCGGGACGCGCTTGAACAAGCTCTTCAAGGACGTGGTCAAGGAAACAGACGTGGAAACCGAGCTTCGTCCCATCCTCTCCCGCTATGCCCGGGAACGAAGCCAGGGCGAGCGATTCGGGGACTGGTGCGAGAGAGTGCTCTTAAGAGAACAACCCGGCGCGGTGAATTGAGCGGCCCATGCACCACGCGCCATCGGGGAAATCTTCGACACGGGCCACTGTGCCCGCCAACCCGTTTACGAGCCCGGGGCCCGTTGGTGCCTTCGGCCCGGGTTCATCGCAATCGTTCACATGACCCCTGACCAAATCGCCCAAGCCAACGCCGAGCTCCGGCACAAATCCGCCCGCGCCATCGTGGAGTGGGCCATCGCCCAGGCCCACGGCCGCGCCATCGTCTCGACCAACTTCCGCCCCTACGAGGCCGTCATCCTTCATCTCGTCACCCAGGTGCAACCGGACATTCCAGTGTTGTGGGTGGACCACGGCTATAATCGGCCTGCCACCTATCGCCACGCGGAGCAGTTGAGATCCCGGCTAAAGCTGAACCTCAAACCCTATCTCCCGAAAATCACCGCCGCGCATTACGACGCGGTTCATGGAGGCATGCCCGAGCCAACACCTGAAAATGAGGAAAGCATCAAGGCCTTCAGCACCGTGATGAAGCTCGAGCCTTTCCAGCGCGGCATGAGGGAGCTCGCGCCCGCCGTCTGGTTCACAGCACTCCGCAAGGTCCAGAACCCGAACCGCGCCGGGCTCGACATCGTGTCACCGGACCCCAATTTTGGCTCGATCAAAGTCAGTCCCGTCTTCTACTGGAGCGACGCGGAGATGGAAGCTTATCTGGCCAAACACAACCTGCCCAACGAGTGGGATTACTTCGATCCGGCCAAGGCAGACGAGAAGCGCGAGTGCGGGCTTCACGCCGCCTGGGGCGGAAAGGCCGTGGCCCGGGATGAACTTGCCCGCTGATCGGTCCCGATGAACGCCTTTGTCCAGCGCCTCGATCGGAGCGTGGCCGCGCCCATCTGCAGTTAACCCATGAACTCATACCACCTCGACCATCTCCAATACCTGGAATCGGAGGCCATCCATGTCCTGCGCGAAGTCGCCGCCGAGTTCGAGCGGCCCGCGATCCTCTTCTCCGGCGGCAAGGACTCAATCTGCATTCTCCGCCTGGCAGAAAAGGCGTTCCGTCCATCGGCCATCCCCATGCCCCTCCTGAACGTGGAGACAGGACACGAGTTCCCGGAGTTGTTGGAGTTTCGCGACCGTCGCGCGAAGCAACTGGGCGCGAAACTCATCGTTCGGACGGTGGAAGACGCGATTGCCAACGGCACCGCTGTCCGCGCCCAGGGCGAGATCAGCCGCAACCGCTTGCAAATCCCCACGCTGCTGGGGGCCATCGAGGAACACCGCTTCGACTGTTGCGTGGGAGGAGCCCGGAGGGACGAGGAGAAAGCCCGCGCCAAGGAGCGGTTCTTCAGCTTTCGCGACGTCTTTGGCCAGTGGGACCCCAAGAACCAGAGGCCCGAAATCTGGAACCTCTACAACGCGCGCCTGAATCCGGGCGAAAACATGCGGGTTTTCCCGCTGTCGAACTGGACCGAAATGGACGTGTGGGAATACATCCGCAAGGAAAAGCTCGAGGTGCCGCGCATCTACTTCAGTCACGAGCGCGAGTGCTTCCGCCGCGGCGGCCAATGGCTGCCCGTGCCCCCGCCCCACACGGATCCGACCAAGCCCGATCCCTTCGCGGGCGGGCGTCCGACCGAGAAGGAGCCCATCAAGCGCATGGTCTGCCGGGTGCGCACCATCGCCGACATGGTCAGCACCGGCATGATCGAAAGCCCGGCCAACACCGTGGACGATATCATCGCCGAGATCGCCGCCGCGCGGGTCACCGAGCGCGGCTCCCGCGCCGATGACAAGGCCAGCGAAGCCGCCATGGAGGACCGGAAGAAGGCGGGATACTTTTAACCACCAATCCACGTCCGTCCTCACCCATCGCTCCGGCGGTGATCAACGGAGATTGACGATCCCAGAATGCACTCATCCCACCCCATCGAACTGCTGCGCTTTAACACGTGCGGCTCCGTGGACGACGGCAAGTCCACGCTCATTGGCCGGCTGCTCTATGACTCCAAATCCATCATGGAGGACCAGATGGAAGCCCTCGAACGCAGCGCGGACATCACCGGCGGCGGCCAGGTGAACCTCGCCAACCTCACCGACGGCCTGCGCGCCGAGCGTGAGCAGGGCATCACCATCGACGTGGCCTACCGCTACTTCGCCACGCCCAAGCGCAGGTTCATCGTCGCCGACACACCCGGCCACGTGCAGTACACGCGCAACATGGTCACCGGCGCCTCGACGGCCAACTTGTCCGTCGTGCTGGTGGACGCGCGCCAGGGCGTCATTGAACAGACGCGCCGGCACACCTACCTGGCGGCCATGCTGGGCATACCCCATCTCGTTATCGCCGTGAACAAGATGGACCTCGTGGACTGGAGCGAGGAGCGCTTCCTCCAAATCCGCGACGACGTCGAAGCTTTTCTGCCCAAGCTCGACGTTTTCAAGGACGTGAGGTTCATCCCGCTCAGCGCGCTTCACGGGGACAACGTCGTTGAACGTTCGCCCCGGTCGCCCTGGTACGACGGTCCCTCGCTGCTCGGACATCTGGAGACGGTACACATCGCGAGTGACTGGAACCTGCAGGGCCTGCGGTTCCCCGTGCAGTGGGTGAACCGGCCCAACAACCCGCTGGATGCCACACTGCACGATTTCCGCGGCTTCAGCGGCCAGCTTGCCGGCGGCATCGTCAAGGTGGGGCAGAAAGTGCTGGTGATGCCGAGCGGCGTCCGCACCGCGGTAAAGGAGATTTGGACCTACGACGGCTCCCTCCAAGAAGCTTTCTGCCCGCAATCCATCACACTCGTGCTCGAGCACGACGTGGATGTCAGCCGGGGCGACATGATCATTGGACTCGAACACCTCCCCGGGCGGAGCTCCGACATCCGGGCTCGGGTGTGCTGGATGAATCCGCGCCCCGTACAGGCCGGGCGCAAATTCTATCTCAAGCACACCACCCAGACGGTCCAAGCCGTCGTAACCGCCCTCGAAAGCCGCATCAACATCCAGACGTTCGATCCCGAGCCAAATCCCCCGGAGCTGGCGATGAACGACATCGGTGAGATCCGCTTGCGCACCGCCAAACCGCTCGTCTTCGATGGCTACGCCCAGAACCGGATGACAGGGTCATTCATCTTGATCGAGCCGGGGACAAACCATACCGTCGCCGCCGGCATGCTTTATCCACCGACGGAACTCGTGCGCCCCGAATACGATGACTTCACCATCTGAGCCGGCGGGACATCCGCTGGACGCACGCCAGGCCGACAACAAAATCACTCCCGCCTTGCGCGAGGAGCGCAACGGCCATCCCGGCCTGGTCATCTGGTTGACGGGGTTGAGCGGCGCCGGCAAGACGACGATCGCCACCGAGTTGGAACGCCAACTGTTCCTGGCCGGCTGCCACACGTATCTCCTTGACGGCGACATCCTGCGGCGTGGGCTGTGCAGCGACCTGGGCTTCGGCCCCGAGGCGCGCCGGGAGAACATCCGCCGGGCCGGCGAAGTGGCAGCGTTGTTCGCCGACGCCGGATGCATGGCCATCGCCGCGTTCATCTCCCCTTTTCGCGAGGACCGGGACCGCATCCGGCGGCTGCTGGCCCCGGGGCGTTTCGTGGAAGTCTTCGTCAACGCGCCCCTTGAAGTGTGCGAAAAACGAGATGTGAAGGGGCTCTATGCACGCGCGCGCGCGAACCAGATCAAAGAATTCACCGGGGTTTCCTCCCCCTACGAACCGCCTTTGCAACCGGAAATCGAACTGCGCACCGATCAGTTGACCGTGGCGGAAGCCGTGGCGGAAATTCGCCGCTTTCTCGATCGTTGGCCGCGCTGACCGCCATGGCACCGCGGCTGGACAAGCCGGCCCCGAGCGCACAGCGCCGGCAGGGTGAATAAGCACTCCGCCACCCCCGGGTGTGCCCGCCCTCACGCTCCACCATCCGAAGGGCCAGTGCGGCGTGGTGCCGGGTTTCGGCCCATCACGACGCCCTGCCGACCTCCTTGCTCACGACTCCGCACTGGAAATCAAACAGACCGACTCTCCCACGAAAGGGAAAAGAATTGCCCCAAAAGGGAAATCTGGGTAGATCGTGACCCCGGTGGTGGGGGGAAGGCAAGTAGAGGTGGTGGCGTTTGGAGAGGTTGAGGGGACGCCAGTTTAACACCGCCCCGGCCAGCGCCGGGGCCTGGGCCTGGAGGATTTGCAGCGGGC
>DATLZF010000454.1:0-8386 GCA_035574135.1 Candidatus Methylomirabilota bacterium | reverse complement strand
CCGCCACAACGACCCTCGCTTCGTGCCCGTGGCCATGACGTTGCGATCGGACGGCACGTTCGATCTGCAATGGGACGGCACCAATGTATTCCAGCGATTGCCCACGCCGTTCCGGTCCATGACGGGAGGGCGCTTCGGTCTGGCGGCCCGAACGGGCAACACGCCGGCCAACCACTGGATCGACGACCTTTGCGTGTCGGTTTATCGCGAGGGCCCGGTCGTGCTCACCCGGCCGCCTGCGCCGCAAACGGTGCGGGAAGGGCGGGGTTTTGTGTTCCACGCCGGCATTGATGGCTCGCCTCCTTACTTCGTTCAATGGGCCACCAATGGCGTGGCCGTCGAGGGCGCCGCCTCGCTCTGCTACACGGGGCTGGCCTCGCGCTGGCTGGACGGCACCGAGGTCACTGTAACCGTCCGCAACGAGTTCAGCGCTGTGACGAGTCCGGCGGTGCGTCTGACGGTCGAAGCCGACACGCATGGGCCGGTGGTGGTGTCCGCCAAGGCGAATCGCGCCGGCGATCAGGTGACGCTGACATTCGACGAGCCGGTGGAGCCGGGGTTGGCGCTGGATCCGTTCAACTATTCCATCGAGGGTGAACGGCCCGCCGACGTCACGCTGGCAGCCGACGGGCAGGCGGTGCTTCTGAGCCTGGCCGGCCCGCTGCCTGCCGGCGGCTCCGCCGGGATCGAGATTCACGGGCTCACGGATCTGTTGGGCAACGCCATTGACGGCGGCATCACCAATGTCCCGATCCGGGTTCACGTCATCACGCCCGGCTTCGTGCAGATCGAGATTTACCAGGGCATTCGCAACGCGACAGTGAACGACCTGACGGCCAGCCCGAAATATCCGGACAGCCCGGACCTGTCGTTCTATTCCCACCTGGCCGACTGGGCCCAACCCCGCTCAGGCCATCCGGCCCGGCCCATCGAGGAGCCGTGGAATCACTATGGCCTGCGCCTGTCGGGCTTTTTCGTGCCGCGAGCCAGCGGGGATCACCGCTTTTATTTCGTCAACGACGACCAGGCCCGGTTCCGTTTCAGTCGGGATGCCAATCCCGCCAACGCCGTGACCTTGCTCACGCCGCCATGCTGCCGGAACTATCCGTTTGTGGAAGATGCGGCCCGCTCCGTGGTGGTGCCCGATCTGGTCGCCGGCCGGCATTACTACTTCGAGACGCTGCTGAAGGAGGGGACGGGGCCTGACTATCTCGGGATGGGGGTGCGGGAACCGGACGATTCGTGCCGCAGCGAAGGCCTGCCGCCGATTCGCAACTTCCTGCTGGCCACTCTGGCCGATCCCGACGCCGCCCCGGCCTTGAGCTTCACGGCACAGCCGGCGGACGCCACCGTCCTGGCGGGTGAGCGCGCCACTTTTCATGCCGCCACCGCGTTCAGTGGCAACGCGCTGCCGTTCTACCAATGGCAGGTGGATGGCGCCGACATCCCCGGCGCTCACGACCCCAGCTACACCACTCCTGTCCTGACGCTGGCCGACCACGGCCGCGTCTATCGCGTGGTGGCCCATCTCCCGGGCACGAACGTGACAAGCGTGGGCGCCACCCTGACCGTGCTCCCCAACACCAACGCCCCGACTCTGACGGCGGCGATGCACAACGGTCTCCGCTTGATCTCGGTGGCATTCGACGAGCCGGTGGTCGTGGCCGGCGGTAGCGAGAGCGATCCGGCGCACTGGCGCGTCAACGACGGCGCCGCGGTGGTGGAATCCGTCCGGTTCCGCGCGGACCGACAGTCCGCGCTGCTCCTGCTCGCCACCGCGGCGAACGAAGCTGTGACCGTCCGGGCTTCGACCAACTTTATGGATCGGGATGGCCATCCGGTTGCGGAAGATCCGAGCCAACCGGGCTTCGGTTGGCCCCTCTTGGCGACCCTGCCCACGACGGCTTGGACGGATGTCGGCGATCCTTCACGGGCCGGAATGGTGTTCACCGTCGATGAACAGGAGATCGAGATCACCAGCGGCGGACAGGGTCTCGGTTCCGGCGGTGATCGGTTCACCTACCTGCACCGGCGGGTCACGAACGATTTCGATGTGTGCGTGCGCGTGGATCGATTCGAAGCCGCCCCGGACGTGCCGGCCCGGGCCGGTCTGAACGTGCGGGAGAGTCTCGACGGCAGCGCTACCAACGCCAGCCGGATGGTGTGGGTGGGCGTGGCGTCTGGCGGGGGCGCGGCGCAGTTCGAAGCCCTGCTCCGGCCCAGCCCGGCCGATGACGTCGTGGACTTCAACCGGAGCGTGCTCGGCGCGGCTCACCCGCGGTGGGGTGGGGGGGCTGACCCCGTCTGGTTGCGCATCAAACGAGTGGGCCGTTCGTTCACCTGCTACAACTCGTTCGACGGCCGGAACTGGAATCCCATCGGTGAACCGGAGCTGGCCATGGCGCTGGATTTCCCCGACGGGTTGTGGATCGGCGTGGGCGTGGCGTCGGGGACCGCCGAGGCCACGGCTTCGGCGCTCTTCAGTCATTTCATGGACTGGCGCTACGAGGGCGCTTCTGTCTCCGTGCTCCAGCATCCGCAGGACGCCGCCGCGCCGGTGGGGGGCACGGTGACGCTGATCGCCGGCGGTCAGGTGGAGGGGGCGCCGGCGCATGAGCTGGCCTTTCAGTGGCAACGCAACGGCGGGGACATTCCGGGCGCCAACCAGCGGACTTTCACCACGCCGCCGCTGACCCGGGACGACGACGGCGCGCAGTATCGAGCCGTGCTGCGTGTCTCCGGGGCCGCGCCGGCCTTCACCGCTTCCGCCACAGTTCGGGTCCTTTCGAACGGAGACATCACGCCGCCGCTGCTGGCCACGGCGCGCCGGCATTCGCTCGACCCCGGTCGGGTCATCCTGACCTTTTCCGAACCGCTGCTGCCGAGCTCGGTGGAGGCGCTGACCAACTACCGCCTGAACTACGGCGCCACTGTCCTTGCGGCTCGACTGATCAGTCCGACCAAGATCGCGCTGACCACGACGCCTTTGAGCAACTGCGTGCCCTATCAGGTGATCGTGTGGGGTGTGCGCGACGCCAGCGGGAATCCGATGAGCCGGAGCGCGACGGCGATTCCCGAAGCGGGGGCGCCGGTTGCGTTGTTTGTCGCGGGCCGCTCCGCCGCCATGAACGCCTCGGATCTGGTCGTGAGCAATCGCATCGCCGCGAACGGTTTCGAAGTCATGCCCGTGAGCGGCCCGGTGGTCGCCCGCCGCGGGGCGGCGGCAGCTCAAGGCGCCAGCATCGTGGTTATTTCCTCGACGGTGACCGCCGCCGACATCGGCACGCACTTTCGCGACCTGCCCGCAGGCATCCTGAATTGGGAGAGTCAGCTTCAGGACGACTTCGATTTCACGGGGCCCGTGATTCACGCCGACCTGGGTACCACGAACCATCAAACGGAGATCAACCTCGTGGGCGTTGATCATCCGTTGGCCGCCGGGCTGGCGGCCGGGCCCCAGCCGGTAACCTCCGACCCGCGCACCTATGGCTGGGGCGTGCCCGGTGGCGACGTGAGTCTCATTGCTGTGCAAGCGGGCAATCCGGCGCGGGCCCTGATTTACGCCTACGAACTGGGTGCCACCCTGCGCAGCGGGACGCGGACCGCCGCCGGGCGGCGTGTTCAGACCTTCCTCGATAACGACACGGCCGCCACCCTGAGTCCCGCCGGGCTCGCGTTGTTGGACGCCGCGTTGCAATGGATCGCGCAACCCGTCCTCGTAGGGCAGCCGGAGCCTGCCGTGGCGCCGGCCGGCTCCGACGTGAACTTCTGCGTCGCCGCCGCCAGCCCGACACCGGTGACTTACCAGTGGCTCAAAGATGGCGTGCCGTTGAGCGGAGCAAACGCGCCCGTGTTGCGGCTGCAGGGAGTGCAACGGGAGGACGCGGGCGATTACACCGTGCAGATTCTCAACGGCACCGGCATCACTGTCCGGAGCACCGCCGCGGCGCTCGATGTGGTTGTTCCGCCGAGCATCCTCAGGGGCCCGGTGGGACAGACCAATCGGGCCGGAGCCAACGTCCGGTTCTCCGTAATGGCCGACGGCCGGCTGTTGACCTACCAGTGGTACAAGGATGGATGGCCGCTGCCCGGCGCCAACAGCGCCGAGTTGGAGCTGCTCGATCTCAATCCCTCCCAGATGGGGAGCTACTCCGTCACCGTCAGCAACCTCGCGGGTCAGGTCAGCAGCGAAGCCGCGCCGCTCCGCGTGTGGGTGGCCGGGCGCATTCTCGACCACGGCTACGAAGGCGGGACAGGCCGTTTTCATCTTACCTTCGAGACGGTCAAGGGGCTCACCTACACGCTTGAGTGGACCCCGCGTTTGGGCGAGCGGGTGTTTTGGATGCCGGTGCAGACGGTGGCCGGGGACGGGACGCCGCTCCGCCTCGAGGTGCCCGCGGGGACGCAAGACAACCGGTTCTACCGGCTGCGGGTGGATTGAGCGTCCAGCCCATCCAGGCGCTCGACGAGATCGACGAGCGAGCTCACGACGGGGCCACGCACTGTCCCGGCTGGCACACGACGCAGGAGCACAGCCGGCAAACCCGCCCGGATCGCGCCCGCCACATCTTCGTCCGGGCTGTCGCCGACATGCAGCACTTCCGATGGGGGCAGGCCGAACGCGCGGGCGGCCTGCTGGAAGAGGGCCGCGGCGGGTTTGGTGCAACCGGCTTCGCAGGAGATGAGGGTGATTTCGAAATGGGTGTCCAGCCCGAGGAGCCGGAGCAGGGGGCGCAGGCGCTCATCCCAATTGGAGATCAGCCCCAGCCGCACGCCCCGCGCCTGCAATGCCGCCAGCGCCGGTTGCACGTCCTCGAACGTCCGCCAGGTCTCGGCTTGCGCGAAACGTTCATAAACGTCCTCGAACACCTCGTCGAGAAACGCATCGGGGACCAGGCCCGCGAGGGTTTGCGCCACCAGGGACCGCCAGGCGGCGTGCGAGTAGTCGAACGACCAGACAAGCCGCTGCTGCCACGCCGCCTGGAATCGCCGCGTCAGCAGGTCTGGATCGACCGGGAAGCCCGCCTTTGCGGTGGCGTCGGCATACACGTGACCGACCGAGGGCCACGGCGCGATCAGGGTGCCGCCCACGTCGAAGGTCACGGCGCCAATGCGCATCACGGCCGACCGCCTTTCGCGCGATCGAGGGAATCGATCATCTGCCGCGCCACCGTGTCCTCGGGATTCAATCGCAGGGCTTGGCGAAGGTGAGTTTCGCCGCGGCGGGAGTCGCCCTGTTGGAGGCGTACCAAGCCGAGGTTGCCGTGGGCTTTGGCATTTTGCGGGTTGAGGCGAATGGCCGTTTCGAAGGCGCGGGCGGCCGCCTCGAGCTGGTTACGCATCCGGTTCATCAGGCCAATGAAGTAATGGGCCTCATCGTTGTTCGGGGCCAATTCGACGGCCCGCAGGAAATGTTGAGTGGCCTCCAGTTCGCGCCCGAGAAACAGTTGGGCCTTGCCGATCTCGATGTGGGCGACGGCATCGGCGGGATTCAAACGCAGCAGATACTCGTTGTAGGCGATGGCATCCTCGGAGATGCGCGGCTGGAAGTCGCGGTTGAGAATCGCGGTTTCGTTGGTGCCGTCGGTCAGGAGTTGCAGCCAGAGTTCGGCCATTTCGTCGGTGGACTGGACGCCATAACGCACGCGCTGCGGCGGATGATGGGGATTGCGGACGTTGTTGGTCGAGTTGTCGTAGCGGTAGTCCATCGCGATCACCGTGCCCTTCGGCAGCCGGACGGGCCGGCGGTAGTGGTAGTCGCCCTGCCAGTTGAAGTCCCAGCGCGGGATGTGCAACAGCCGCTTCTCCGAGCCATCCGGCAGCCGAGCCGTGGCCTTGAGCTCCGCCGCCAGGTAGTGCGCGTGCGGCAGCACAGCCAGCACGGAGGCGGCGACGGGCAGCGTGTAGCTGCTGCGCACGGAGTAGTTCGATTCCCCGGGAGGAATGTCGATGGTGTAGGCGCTCAACCCGATCTTGGTCGGGGTGACGGCGGGGGGGCGCGAGGTGAAGTAAAAGCCGACGGCGGGCTGGACCTTCTCCGGTTTGCCACTGGGTTGGAGGTGAAGCTGGAGCACAAGGTCGCCGCCGGCCTCCAGCGTCCACGTCTGGCCGGCGCCTCCGCGCACCGGTAGCTTGCCGGGCTGCCAGCTCAGAAACTGGCCGTCCGGCGCCTGGGCGCTGGCGGGCATGTGCAGACCAGCGAAGCCCGGCTCGGCATCCTCCGCGTCGCGGCGACGGCTCTCGCCCGTCCGATCGACCCGGATGAAGGCATGATGCACCACGCCGAAGTTGCCGGGCCGGAACTCGAAGCCACGCACGTAATGCCGGTTGGTGGTCGGAAGCGGAATGACGAAGTTGCGGTACACATCCCTTCCTTCGGCCGGCAATGTATAGGGCTCGGGTAATTTGACCACCAGATCGGGCTCGCCCCAATGCCAGCCGTCCGTCCACTGCCGGGGCGAGGGGAGATCGGCGCGGTCCCCTTCCACGGCACCCTCGGCCGCCCAGCGGGCGAGGAGGGCGATTTGCCCCGCTGTGAGCCGGCGCTGGCCGACGAATTCATCCTCGGCACACTCGGGCAGCCACGGTGGCATGTAACGGCTGGCGGTCACCTCGGCAATTTGCGCCGCTCGCTTGCGAGCCTCCTCGAAGGTCAACAGACTGAACGGCGCCGCCTGGCCGGGGCGGTGGCACGGTGCGCAATGTTCGAAGAGGATGGGCGCAATGTGCCGGTTGAAGGTGATCGGTCCCTTGATCGCCGCCGCGTCGTCCACGGTGGAACGGGGACGACACGCGGGGCCGGTCAACGCGAGGGCGCACGCCAGCCAAACCGCCGGGCTCCGGCACCAAAGCCGCCGTCCGGAAGGTGGTGGCGGTCCCGGCGCGTCCGTGTTGGCCCGATGCATCTGACCCATTCGTCGGGGAGAGTGCCGGAGGAGGCACCGGGCGGGCAGCAAAAAAGTCATCCCTTCACCCGACCGTCGGCAATCGGCGCCGGGACCGGGTCGCGGACGATCCAAACGCGCCGCTCAGGAAGCCCCGCTCTGGACCACCGGCGGTGCGGCTGCTCGTCCGCCATCGTAGCGCGCCTGTTCGACCCGCTGGTACTGGCGTGAGCGCTGCGGCTCGGCCAGGCGAAGGCTGCGGCGGAGCAAGGATCGACCGCGCCATCCCAGTTTCTCCGCACCCAGGTAACGCAGGAAAAACCGCAGCCTTTCGGCGCGACGGAAGAATCGCGGTGCGGGGGCGTCCAGCGCGGCCAGGTCGCGGGCGCGAATGAACTCGCCCTGGCCCGGCCACCAGACGTGGCCTTTGTGGGCATCGATCAGAGAGAAGTGGTCGAGTTGTCCGCCGCTCAGGAGGATGTTTCTCCAGAAATAGTCATGGTGCACGAAGCGCCTTTCGTGCATTCGCCGGGTGTAATCCGCCAGGCGTTCGATCAACTCCCGCCGTTGTCGTTGCGCCACCGCGGAGGGAAGTCTTGGGAGGTAATCCCGGATGAAGACATCCAGCGGCACGGGATCCGGCACGCCCTCGCTCATGAGAAAGGAGCGCAGCAACCAACGCCCGCGTCGCATTTCGCCGTAGGCGACCGGCGCGGGAGCGTCAAGCCCCCAAGCCCGGAGACGCGCCAGGTTCTCAAACTCGCGCCGCACCTTGGAGCGTCCGAAAAAGGTTCCGCGGCACAGACCGCTCCAGAGTTGGCGTGGGTGTTCGACCCAGTATTTTTTGAGGAACACCGTTCGGGCTTCGAGGCCTTTGCCGCACACCATGCGTCGCACCTCGGTACTGCTGCTGCGGGTGATCACGGTGCCCTCCGTCAGACCATAAACCGCCTCCACGGAATCCATGCCCAGCGCCGCCAGCCTGGCCCGCCATTCGGGCACAATCACCACTCGGTCGGTTTGGAACATCGGATGGCCAGTTTCGGGAAGAGGGCCGGTCATGTCGAATGCATTCTCCGGATCGATCGCCAGAGGCGGTTGGGCCCACCGCAATTTGGTTGTCACCCCCGGCCCGTGTCAGGATGATGCCCGCCTCTTGTTTCATGAAGCACACGATCGAAGGCTACCGCAGTCGCCTCCAAACGCCCGCACGGGCGCAGCAATACGCCGAGCGGTTCGAAAAGCCGTCTCGCCGGCGCATCGACCGGCGGGAACGTTCCGCCGTGCGGCGGATTTTCGCCCGGTTGCCGGATTGCGCCACCGTCCTGGACGTGCCCTCCGGCGCGGGCCGTTTGGCCAGCGCTGTGGGTCAGGGGCGACGCTTGGTGATTGAGATGGATGTGGCGTTTGAGATCCTGCTCCACGCTCGCCAACGGGCTCAGCGCGACGGGCAAAGGGCCGTGATGGTCCAGGCGGACGCATCAAAGCTGCCATTGGTGGAC
>DATLZF010000453.1:0-3769 GCA_035574135.1 Candidatus Methylomirabilota bacterium | reverse complement strand
GGGCGCACTGCCTTCAGCGCGCCGCGAACCGCCCGAACTCTTGCAGCCGTTGCCCGCGCGCCGAGCACTCCTCGCTGGAACTGGCGTCGGCTCCGTGATCGCCGCTCATCATGCTCTCCTCGTGACTCCCGCGCCGAGTCTGTCGCCTGTACGAGCTACATCCCGATTCTGAGAACGCCATTGCCTTCCTCGGCTCCCTTTGGGTAAGCTGGCCGCAATCCAGTTAAAGCCTGTCGCGTTCAGAGTTTGCGTCGTGTCTTTGTCGGCACCCAAGAGTAACGCAGATCATGGGCTGAATGAGGCGGGCGAATCTCACAGGACACACGTTATGATAAGCAGCAACCCTCGCAGACGCGGAATGGTCCCCTTGGCTGTGGCGATGGTCTCTCTCCTTGCCTACCAAGGCAGCGGCCAGTACTTCTTCACCGACTTCGAAGGCCCCCTCCCAGCGGGCGCCTACATCCCGCCCGGCCCTGCTACCGACCCCAACGAGGCCATAGTCGAAGGGGGCTACCTCAAGCTCACCCGCAATATCAACAGCTCGGGCGGCATCTTCTACATCGACGATTTCAGCGCGGGTGGCCCCATCTACGGATTCAACGCGCAATTCGACGCGTTTCTCTTTGGCAGCACCTGTTGCAACGCCGGCGTCAATCCTGCCGACGGCTTCAGCTTCAACCTCGTGCCAGCCGGCAGCGTGGTGGCCAACCCCGCCTACGGCCAGCCCGCCGAGGAGGGGCTGAACGAGGGCTTGGCCATCAATTTCGACACGTGGGACAACGGCGGCGCCGAAGCTCCCGCCATCGAAGTCAAGTGGCTGGGTGCCGTGGTCGCCCGCGTCTCCACCCAGCCGTCCCAAACCCCCAACGGTGCCACCACGCCGGAGCAGGCCAGGAAACATGTCTTCATCAACCTGTTCCCCGATGGCACCCTCGACCTGAAGTACGGCGACACGGTCATCTTCCAGAAACTGCCGACCGGTTACGACGCATCGGTCATCGGCACGCCCAAGTGGGTGCTGGGCGCGCGCACCGGCGGCGCCAACGACCATCACTGGATCGACAACCTGCGTATCGCCACCATCTCGCCGGCGCGGGCCTTGATCCCTGCGGTTGAAACGGTGTGGGACTACAACGACGCCACCACCGATCCGGGCCTCCATGGCAGCGGTTGGCAACTGCCCGGCTACGACACCACCTCGGTGCCCGGTTGGCGGAGCGGTCCTCAACTCTTCGGCAACGACAGTGCCGGCATCTATGATCTGCCCGGCTATCCTTGGGCCGGCCGCGGCATCAACGGCTTCTCCACTCCTCTGGACCGCACCGGCGGCCGGGTGACTTTTTACCTCCGCACCAAGTTCAATTGGAGCGGTGCCACGGCGGGTGTCACCCTGACGGCGTCCAACTGGGTGGATGACGGCATGATCGTCTATCTCAACGGCACCGAGGTGTCCCGCATTCGTGTGCCGGACGGTGATGTTACCTGGTCCACCTTGGGATCGAATCCTGCCACCGAGGGAGCGGTGGAAATTCGCACTTGGGATAGCGCGGCGTTGGTGGAGGGTGAAAACACGGTGGCCGTGGAAGTCCACCAGAGCAGCACGGGCAGTTCTGACGTCGCCTTCGGCTTGGATCTCCGCGCTGTGGCGCCCATGCCGCCAACGGTGACCGATTGCTTCGAGCCCACCAACCGTATTGTCGATGCCAACCGCTCCACTACGCTTCGCGTGATCGCCATCGGTTCTCCGGCGCTGTCCTACCAGTGGTATCTGAACGGCCAACCGATCCCGGGTGCCAACTCCGCGGAATACGCCATCTTGCAGATGACCGAAGCCGATGGCGGCGAGTACTATTGCGAAGTCAGCAACGTCAACGGCACGGCGGTCAGCCGCACGGCCACCGTGACCTACCGCAACGACACCACACCGCCCCGTCTGGCCGAGGCCATCGGCAGCGCCACGTTCGACAAGGTCACAGTCGTTTTCAATGAGTTGATCGACGGCGGCACCGCGGGAGACACTTTCAACTACGCGGTTTCGGATGGCAATGGCAACACCCTCAACGTTAGCGCCGTCAACGTGAACTCGGATGGCTTGAGTGTCACCCTGACGACTGATGCCCAGACGCCTGACACCGTTTATACCGTCACCGTCACGGGCGTGAACGACGCCGCCGGCAACACCATCGTGGACGGCGACGGCAACAGCATCCAGTTCACCTCCTGGGTGCCGACTGACTGCGGCGGCGTTCTGTTCCAGGCCTTCGACACGTCGAGCACGCCCGGCAACGCAGTGTCGCTGCTCACCAGCCATCCCAACTTCCCGAACAACCCGCGCGAAAGCATCACCATCGATCGTTTCGACAGCCGCGCGGCCTACCCGGACGACAGTCACGAGCAGTACGGTGGTCGCATGAGTGGTCTCTTCATCCCGCCCAGTTCCGGCAAATGGGTGTTCTTCCTGCGCAGCGATGACGCCTCGGAACTTTGGCTCAATCCCAACGGCGCTGATGTCTCGGGCAAGGTGCGCATTGCCCAGGAGACCGGTTGCTGCAACGCCTTCCAGCCCGTTGGCAATCCCCGCACTTCCGGCCAGATCGAGCTGCAAGCCGGTCGTCCCTACTACATTGAAGCACTCTGGAAGGAGGGGGTCGGCGGCGATTACTGCAATGTTGCTGCCCTTCCCGTTCCGGCCAGCGGCGCCAACCCGGCTCCCCCGGCTAACGACGCCTCCATCCCCGGCTCTCTGATGGGCTTCGGAGCTGCGCCCAAGCTGGTGGCCGGAGAGGTTGCCATCACCCAACAGCCGCAGGATGTCCTCGCCCTCGAGAACACGACGGCGACCTTCACCGTGGGCACGTCAAACCAGTTTGGGCTGACGGCCTGCTATCAGTGGTATCGCGACGGCGCCCCGATTCCGGGCGCCAACGGCCCGTCGTACTCACTCATGGCCACTCTGGCCGATGACGGTGCCAAGTTCAGCGTCAAGGTCGGTATCATCGGTCACTCGGTCGTCAGCACCGAAGCGACCCTCACAATCAACCGGGACACCGTTGCGCCGCAATGCGTCTCGGCCAGCGGCAGCCGCAGCCTGACGAACGTCACGTTGCGCTTCAACGAGCTGCTGGATGCCGGCACCGCCGGAGATTCCTTCAATTACTCCTACTCGGGCGGCTCCGTCGTGGGAGCCACGCTCTTGGCAGACGGCATGAGCGTCCTGCTGTCGGTGGATACCCCGCAAACTCCCGGCGCCAGCTACACCGTCACGGCCCAGAACGTCACGGACCTGGCGGGCAACGCGATCACCGAGCCATGCACGGTCAGCTTCAACGCCTTTGTCGTGAGCTGCGGCTTCGTGGTGCAGGAAAACTACTTCAACATCGGGGGCGTGGCGGTCAACGACCTGCGCAACTCGCCCAACTTCCCGCACAACCCGGGCCTGACCCGTTATCTGACCAGTGCCCAGATCAACACCTTCGACGAGTTTGACAACTACGGCGCGCGCGTCAGCGGCTTCGTCGTGCCGGCCGTCTCCGGCAACTACCACTTCTACATGAGTTCGGATGACGGCGGCGAACTGTGGCTGAGCACCGACGCCAGCCCGGCCAACCTCCAGCTCATTGCCTTCGAGCCGACCTGGAACGGCCGGCGCGACTGGCTGGGCACGGCCCGGCGCAACGCGGCGGCGCCGGAAAACCGCTCCAGCACGCTCTTCCCGGGCGGCATTCCGCTGGTGGCCGGCCAGATGTACTACTTCGAGGCGTTGATGAAG
>DATLZF010000452.1:0-6999 GCA_035574135.1 Candidatus Methylomirabilota bacterium | reverse complement strand
GAAGACTCCGTAGTAATCGCGCATCGAGATGGGATCGTACTTGTGGTTGTGGCACTGGGCGCAGGCCAGGGTCAGCCCCAGCCAGCCTTTGCCGATGGCGTCGAGGCGGTCGATCATCGCGTCGATGCGGAATTGCTCCGGCTCGATGCCGCCTTCCTGGTTCAACATCGAGTTGCGCAGGAAGCCGGTGGCCACGCGCTGTTCGAGCGTGGGCCGGGGCAGGAGATCGCCCGCCAGTTGCTCGACGGTGAACTGGTCAAACGGCAGATCGCGGTTGAAGGCGTTGATCACGTAATCGCGATAGGGCCAGATGCTGCGATAAGCGTCCTTCTCGTAGCCGTTGGAATCCGCGTAGCGGGCCACATCCAGCCAGTGCCGGCCCCAGCGCTCACCGTAGTGCGGTGAGGCCAGGAAGCGTTCCACCAGCTTTTCGTAGGCGTCCGGCGCCGGGTCGGAGAGGTACTCGTCGATCTCGGCGAGGGTCGGCGGCAGCCCGAGCAAATCCAGTTTCAACCGGCGGATCAATGTTGGCCGGTCGGCCTCGGGCGCGGGCGACAATCCTTCCGCCTGCAGCCGGGCACGCACAAAGGCGTCGATGGGGTGCCTGACACCCGGCACCTGCGGCACGGAGGGGCGCACCGGCGCGCGGAAAGCCCAGTGGTCGGTACGGTTGGAGGTCCCACCCGCCAGGGCGTCGGGCCAAGGGGCGCCCTGATCGATCCAGGCGCGCAACAGGCCGACCTGCTGGGGCGAGAGGCGTTCGCCCTTTTTGGGCATGACCTTGGCCGGCTCCAGCCCGGCCACCAGATGAATCATTCGGCTCTCGGCGCTACGGCCCGGGATGATGACCGGGCCGTGGTCGCTCCCTTTGAGGGCCGACTCGCGCACATCCCAACGAAGATCCGCCTCGGCCCGTTCGGCGCCGTGGCATCGATAGCAGTTCTCCGCCAGCAGGGGCTGGATATCGCGGGCGAAATCCACCGGGCGAGTGGCGGGTTCGGGCAAGCCGGCCGCCCACACGCGCTCGTGCCCACCCAGCCCCGCGGCAACGCCGCAGGCGATCGCGCCACCCACGATGCGGACAACCCACTGCTTTTTCATGTGTCTGTAAGACGCACCGGAGCCCGGAAGTACGGAAAGATTCTGGGCGCGAGGCCGCGCCGCCAGAACCGCGGTGTGCGGGTCCGCACGCAGCGTCCACACTTGGCCGTCGCTGTCGTCCGGCGGCGAAGGCGCGCCAAGGGCTTTCCCCCTCTTCGACCTCCGGCATCGGGCCCCGCGGGGGGGAACCGCTGTGGACTATGGCTGGGCGGGCGGTTTGTCGGTTTCGCCAGGCGGCGGGGCGGTGGGCTGCCGACCCTCCAGATCCAACAGCTCCCGGAGCCCCTTGACGGGGTTCAAGGGCAGCAGGAGCAGCTTGGTGGGCACGTAAAGGGGCTCGGCCTTTGGCTCGTTCAAGGTGCCGGAAAGGCGGTACTCGAAGAGCTTGGTCAGGGGCCAGAAGACCTTGCTGACGAGCAACCCCACGGCGGGCAGGTCGCGCAGCAGCTCGGCCTCGGCCCGACCCTCGGTGCGGCCCTCGAAATCCACCCACCCGCGGTACTGCATCCGGAGCGCGGCGGCGCGCAGCTCGAGGTCGTCGGTGTGGATCACGCTGTTGGTGATGCCGAACGTGGCCGTGCCCTCCTTGGCCTGGCTGTGGCCCAGGCCCGGAATGATCGCATTGAGCACGGGCGAGAAGAGCCCGAAGATGGGAATCTCCCAGACCAACCCGTCGCGCAGTTCCACCCGGCCGTGGCCCTGCCAGCTTTTGTCATCCCCGAGAATCCCGCTTGTCACCACCAGTTCGCCCCCCAGCCGGCCCTCCAGTTTGTTGGGGCGCTGCAGGACATCCGTCATCAGCCGTTGCATGTCCACGTCGGCCACCGCCAGACGAAAGGCGAACCGGCTGCCGGCCGGGTTGTCCCCATCGAAGCGCGCACTGCCGGCCAGGCGACCGCCGTGCATGCGGCCATGCACGTTGGTGAGGGTCACGATGCGCCCCGTCAGCGCCACCTCGCCGGCCAGTTCCTCCAGGTGGAACTGCCGCCAACGAAAGGCGCCGCCCCTGACCTCGAAATGCAGATCGTCCTCCAATCCACCTCGGCGCGTATCGACCACACCGTTGAGGCGGATGGTTGGGGACGACTCGAACACGTAGGGCTCAATGGCCCGTGCCGTGGCCGGCCCGATGGCGCGCGTGACCGCGTAGGCGTTGAGGTTGCCGTGGGCATTGGTGAGGAAAACCCGGTGGCGAGCCAGGTCGATGCCGATGCTCTCGGCCGTCCCGTATTCGCCCTCGCGTCGGACCTGCGGTGCCCGCAGGGTGACGAAGCGGTTGGTATATTCCACCGTCGTCACCAGGTCTTTGATGGTTTCGCCGCGCAAGGTGAGATTCGTCGCGGCCACCCGCGCGATCAACCCGAGTCGCTGGTGCTGCGTCCAACAGCCCCACACTTCGCCGGCCACGTGCGGGGGCTCGGAGAGCGCCGCCTGATTGAGAATCGACGCCACCGTGGGATGGCCGAAGGCCGGCGCGAGGGCTCGCGGATCGACGGTGCTGCGCAGCCGGGCGCGAAACTCCCGCGTCGCGATGTTCTCCGTGTAGTCGGCTTCGAGGACGCCCTCGGGCCGACTCACGTGCAGGTCAGGCAGGAACCAGGTGGAGTTGGTGAAGTGGAAGCTGGAGCGGGCCTGCTGGCAGGGCACACCGCGATAGGCGCCGTTGGTAATTTCGAAGCGCCCGGCCAGCGACAGCGTCGGCGCCGCGGCAGCCACCCAGTCGGATGGCCGGTGAGTCCACGGGGGCAGGTTGAAGGATCCGCTGACTTCGGCCAGCGGCGCGCCCCGCCAACTGTAGTTGGTGACCCAGCGCTGGCGGTTGGTGCGCAGCAGCGGCCAGAGCTGTTGCAGATCAAAGTCGGTACGGGCGGCGAACTGGACCTTCCGGGTGTCGGCGTTCAGCGTGCCCTGGATGCCGGCCTGGCCGCCATACAGGCGGCTGCCTCCCTCGAAGACGAGGCGGGGGGCGACCCAGTGGCTGGTGAGCTGCAGCAGCGCGCCGGAAGCGCCATTGGCCTGCCATTGCTTCAGCTCCATTCCGGCCGTGAAAGCGATGTTGGTGAACCGGTCGGGCCACGCCAGGTTGGTGGCAAAAAGTCCGCACTCGGCCCGCGCAGGCATTTCCGCGCGACCGGCCGCGGCGGCCTCCCGGGCGCGTCCCCACCGGGAACGAGGCCCCTCCAGCGCCAGACGCCATTCCAGCCGCCGGGGCCAGAGATCACGCTGGTCGTGCACCCACTGCAAAGCCGCCGTGGCGGTATCGGCGGAAAGCCCTTCCATCGTGGGGCCGCCGGCGACGACCTGCACCGTGGTCGTCCGCCCCGCCGGATCCCCCGGGCTGGAGTCCATGTCGCCGCGCAGATGCACCCGGCGGGCCTGGATGGCGCCCGCGCGGGCGTTCGTCATTTCCAGATGTCCGCGCGCATGGTGCGGCAGGTCGCCGGGTTGGCTCATCCGCAAAAGCCAGTCGCCGCTCAAGCCATCGGCCTCGCCCCAGGGCGTCCACGCCGCATCGGCCTTGAACTGGAGGCTGGCAAAGGGCGCATCGTTGGTCCCATCGGGAGGATGCCGTTGCACGGACAACCAGGCGTTGGTGGCCCGGACCCAGGGGGAACTCACATCGGGCATGATGATCCTCAGCCCCGCCTGCAGGCGATCCAGGTCGAGCGCGTCGCCGGCAAACAGGACCACCACCTCGGGCGCCCGGGCGTATTGCAGTTGCTCGAGCACCTCCAGCCAGCGTCGGCCGGCGGGGGCCGAGGAGGGCGCCGCCGTGGCCCCGGGGAATTTCCAGTCCCGCACGGCCGCGCCGTTGGTAAGCAGTCCGCTGATCTGAAACCGCGCGCCGAGGCAGGTGGCTTGCAGCGAGCGCAACTCCCAGCAGCCCGAGCGGTGGAAGTTCACGCCACCCTTGATTTGATCGATGAGCAGCGGCGCGGGAGCGTTGGTGCCCGGAAGCGGCAACAGGATGTGCCCGCCCGTCAATTCCACCGAGCGCACCTCGATGGAAAGATCGAGCAAGGCCCGGGGATCGATCCGGCATTCGGCCGTCTCGACGCGCACGCGCGGGCCCGGGCCCGGCTCGGCTCGTTGCAGCGTGAGGGACTCGGCGATGATGCCGCGATACCAGTGCCAGCGCAGACGGCTGAACCCGACCTGCCAGCCCCGCGCTTCGAGCCGGGCCACCACCTGCCGCTTGGCAAAACCCGGCAAGCCCACTTGATTGAGATAGAGAGCGACTCCGACCCCCAGCAGCACGAGCAGGAGCGCGAGGATGCGGCACCAGCGGAACGTGATCCGGAACACAAGCCAGGCCGCGCGCAGGCGCGAACGACGGACTCGAGCTGGCGGCGTCGGGCTCACCGGCGAATGCTCACGCAACCGCCGCGCACAATCCAGTCACGACTCGCCGGGTCATGGAGGCGTCGGAATGGGATTGGTCAGGTAGGGCTGCAGGAAAGTGTAGAGGTCCCACGGGAACTCGAAGATCACCGCCTCCCCGTCCACGGTGGTAAGGGCGTAGGGGTACCGCGACGGCGCGGCCGACCCGAACTCGACGCTGAGCACGGTGGGCTTTTCGCCATTCCTCAGTTCCAGGGTCAGTTTGAGGCTCCGATCGGTGATGCCATAGCGTTCGCGCCGGTCCTCGCCGCGGTCCACCCATGCGGCCGCGCGCAGTTGACCCAGGCGATGAACGCATTCCTCGACGCCAAACGTGTTGATGATGCCCTGCGAGCCGGGCGCCAGGCTCCATTCGCCCGAGGCGCTGCGATTCAACTGCCGGGTGTAGCCATGCTGGCGGATGGTCAGCCGCTGCACCTGGTTGGTGGTGAAGTTCCACACCGCCCGGTCCCGCAGCATCCAACTGCCCGCCGCCAGGGTGTCGATGGCCTCCGCCGGCACGGTGTAAACGAGGTTTTCATCCAGCGGCCGTGAGCGGGCGTAGAACTGGCCGGCCTGACGCCCGCCGACATCAAGCTGGGCCAGCACGCGGTTCGAGACGACGACACCGGCGCCGTTGGTCACGCCGCTTTTGAGAACGAACTGGCGGGTGGGCATGGCCAGGCCGTAGCTGGCGAAATCGGTGACCACGTCCTTCTCCACCGTGCCCTCAAGGTGATTGAGTCGCTCCAGCCAGACGCGCATGAGTTCCGGATCGGCCGGGAAAGGGCGGGGCCCGGCGACGACCCAGGCTCCGTTGGTCTGGCGCTGGACGACGAAGCCCTCGGGGCCGATGACCTCGACCTCGTCCACCTGCTCGGGCGCGAAAGGCAACAGGCGCAGATCCCGCAACTCTCCGGCGGAAACCTGCAGCGCCTCCAGCATGGCGCGCGAGGCCACGACGACGTTGGAATGGCTCAACCGGCGGGCATAGATCACCGAGGAGTCGTTGGTCGGGCTTTGACCGAACTGGACGATGAAAAGGTCGTTGGTGCCGCGGCCGAAAGCCAGTTCGGCCGTCGGCTGGTGCAGGCCGTAAGGCTCCATCTCGGCCCGCGGGTTGTCGTTCTCGAAACGGACCACCTGGGCGTTGAGCACGCGGCGCCAGAGCACGTCGAGCTTGGCCGGGTCCGCCCGCGCAGGAGTGGGTTTGATGAGGCGGAACGAGCGCGTGTTGGTGTCCACGCCGATGGCAAAGCCCCGGCCCGGCGCGCGGACTTCCATGCGATCCCACGGCACGCCGGCGAGGTTGATGACAAACGCGTCACGCCATTCGTTGAAACTGCGGGGCAGGGCATCGAAAATCTCCGGGTCCACCACGTGAAGGCCCTCCTCGCCCGCGACGCGAACGTACACCCCGTCTCCCGGCGGCGTCTTGGCGCCGAAGTCCACGTCCACGCGCCCCTCGGCGCCCAGAACGGACAACGTGGCCTGGGGCGGCTCGAGGCCGAAGTCGGCCAGCGTGCGGCGGTTGGCTTTGATCTCCTCCAGAGGAATGAAGGTGCGGCTGGCCAGCGTTTCGAGGCGCTTGAGGAATCCCTCCACCGCGAACGGCTGCGCCGGATAGTTCAACGGGACGGTCAACTGCCAGCCCGCGTTGGTGCGCTCGACCCAGAGCATGAGCCGGTTGGTGCGCTTGATCTGCACCGCCGTCGCTTCGGCGGCCGCCAGGCTGACCAGGCGCCGATCCGCCGCGGCGCCGGACGGCGCCCGATCCGGGCGGTCGAAAAGCCAGATGAACACGAACAGGCCGGCGGCCAGCGCGAAGAGGATGCCCGTCACGCGCCAGTTCACTGGACACCTCCCGGGAGACACGCCGGCTGGCTGGAAGCGAAGCCGGCCTCGAAAGCAGGGGGCATGTCGCTCGCCGCAGCGCGATCGTCCCCCGGACGCTGCCACCGTCCTGGCGCGGCGACCGAGGGCGGGGGCGGAGGCGGATGCAAGCTGGAGCGGTTCATGGCAATCATTTGCGTCGGCGGAAGGTGACGAGTGCGCCGAGGAGCAGGACCGCGCCCGGCAGGCCCGCCAGCAGGATCCAGCGCACCGTCTGCAACTGGCCGGCAGTCATGAGGAGCTTGTATTCCCGGATCGGCCGAGGACCCAGCGTGCCGAGCAATTCATTGCGCGCCAGCAACCAGTTCACCACGTGAGCGGCGAAATCCCGATTGGCCAGGCCGGCGATCATTTCGTTACCGAGAAAGGCGGAATCCCCCGCCACCACCAGCCGGGTCGAGCCGCGCTCGGCTGTCACTCCCGGCAGGCTTCCCTGCTCGACCGCCACGATCAGGGGCACGCTGCCGATCGGATCGGTGGGACTCTCGCGCGGCACGGGCCCGGGGCGAATGTCGCTGATGACGCGGGCCTCGTCGCTGGCCAGGGCCAACGGCTCAATCTGGGCCACCTCGCCGGCACGGGTGGCGGCCGCGCTGCTGATCGATCGGGGCAGGACCATTTGCA
>DATLZF010000451.1:0-2294 GCA_035574135.1 Candidatus Methylomirabilota bacterium | reverse complement strand
CTGGAACTGGTCACGCCTCCCGTGGCCGCGGAGATCTCTCGCGTCCTTGCGATCCCCACCATCGGCATCGGTTCGGGGCCGGACTGCGACGGGCAGATTTTGGTGACGCACGATTTGATCGGCACTTTTCCCTGGTTCACGCCGCGTTTCGTTCAACCGCGCCTTCGGGCCGCCGACCTGATGCGCGCTGCCATTCATGAGTGGAAAAGCGCTTTGCAAAAGTAGGCCCCGTCTGACGCATCTGGACCGCCATGGCGAGGCCAGCATGGTGGATGTGTCGGCCAAACCGGTGCTGCGCCGGGAGGCGGTGGCGCGTGGCGAAATCCGGCTGCAACGCGCCACGCTTGAGCTGATCGAAGCGGGCGGGGTGGCCAAGGGCAACGTGCTGGCGACCGCACGGCTGGCCGGGATTCTGGCGGCCAAGCGCACGGGTGAACTCATTCCGCTCTGCCATCCGCTGCCCATCACGCATTGCGAGGTCGATTTTGGGATTCCGCGAAGCCGGGATCGGATCGTCATCACCGCGACGGCGCGGATCGCCGCCCAGACCGGGGTCGAGATGGAGGCGTTGACGGCCGTGACGGTCGCGGCGTTGACCCTCTACGACATGTGCAAGGCCGTGGACAAGAAGATGCGGATTACCGGCGTGCGGCTGGTGGCGAAGACGAAGCAAGAGATTTGAAACAGACGCTTGAGTTACCCATGCAAATCCACACTGGCATCATCACCATCTCGGACCGGGCCGCGAAGGGCCTGTATGACGATCTCGGGGGGCCGGCCTTAAAGAAGGCCGCCGAAGGCTACGGCTGGAAGGTCGTGGCCGAGTCGCTCGTCCCGGATGAGAAACGCGACATCCAGCGCGCCATCCGCGAACAGATCAGCCGCGGGGCGCATCTGATCCTCACCACCGGTGGCACGGGTGTGGCCCTGCGCGACGTGACGCCGGAAGCGGTGCGCGAGATCGCCGTCCGCGAGTTGCCCGGCTTTGGCGAGGTGATGCGGATGGAGTCCATGAAGATCACGAAGAACGCGATCCTCTCGCGCAATCTGGCGGCGGTGGTGGAGCGGGCGCTGGTGATCTGCCTGCCCGGCAAACCCAGCGGCGCCGTGGAATGCCTGGGCTTCGTGGTGGGCGCCATTCCGCATTGCGTGGAGGTGTTGCAAGAGGTGCCGACGAGTTGCTGATGAATCTCCTCGGTTTGTTGCTGCTTGGTTTGGCCACGATCGTGGTGGCCGCCTCCGGTTGCGTGACAAAGGCGAAGGCGCGCGCTGACGCCCTGGCGGCGTATCGACGCGGCGTGCAGGACGGCGTGCGGATGCAACAGCAAAGCCAGCGTCCTCCGATCACGGTGCGCGGTGACGTGCGGAACGGGCAGTTGCAGTGGCGCGAAGGGCTGACCTTGAGCCGGGCGTTGGTGGAAGCGGATTACCGGGGCGTCGGATCGCCGCGAAACATCATTGTGACCCGCAACGGTGAAAGCTATGCAGTCCACCCCCGCCAGTTGTTGAGCGGCGCCCAGGATCCGTTGCTTGAACCGGGCGACCAAATCGAGGTGGTGCGATGAGGACTCGATCGCCTCTCGAATGGCCCCCGGCGGGTGGGGCGTCGGAACTGGCAAGCGCAGCAAGCCTGGAAAATCAGATGCATACAAGTTCACAGAATCCGATGACTCGCCGGCCTGCGGGCGCGGAGTCGCAGGCCGGGACGGCGCGCCTGGTTGCGCGATGTGTGATGCCGGGGGCCGTCTGTATTGTCGTGGGAACAATCGCGTTGTTCGCCAGCGGGTGTCGGCATGCCCCGTCAGGGCAGGCGGTGACGCCCGTGGCCGAGGTCGAGCCCGGCTTTCGTCCGGCGCCGAAACCCCCGACACCAGGCCGGATGAGCTTCCCCAAAGGCGAGTGGACGAGTCTCTTCGACGGCCGCACGCTGCGCGGCTGGGTTGTGTCCGATTATGCCGGCACCGGACTGGTGAAGGTTGAGGACGGCGCGCTGGTGCTGGAACAGGGTGTGATGACCGGCGTGACCTGGACCAACGAACTGCCGCGGATGAACTACGAGATCAGCCTCGAGGCCATGCGCGTGCAGGGGAGCGATTTTTTCTGTGGCCTGACCTTTCCGGTGGGGGAGGATCCGTGCAGCCTGATCGTGGGCGGCTGGGGCGGGGGCGTGGTTGGGCTTTCCAGCCTGGACGGTCAGGATGCTGCCAACAACGACACGACGAAGTACCTGAGTTTCGAGACCAAGCGGTGGTACGCGATCCGGGTGCGGGTCGAACCCCATCGCATTCAAGCCT
>DATLZF010000450.1:0-7637 GCA_035574135.1 Candidatus Methylomirabilota bacterium | reverse complement strand
GAGCCGCGTCTGCGGGTGGCGCGTTTGACCCCCTCCGGCCTGCTGGATGCGGCATTTGTGTCGGACGTCATCACGAACGGCACGGTTTTCGGTCTGGCTGTGCAGTCGGATGGCAAGGTGGTGGCGGTGGGCGATTTCCAGACCTCGGGGGGGACGAACCGGGTGCGTATCGCCCGGTTGAATGCTGATGGCACGCTGGATACCGGCTTCGACGTCGGTCTCGGTGCGAACGCCACGGTTTATGCGATCGGGCTGCAATCGACGGGCAAGGCCATTGTCGGTGGCGACTTTACCTCGATCAACGGCACGACACGGAATCGTTACGCACGGTTGAACACCGATGGCACCCTGGACACGACCTTTGACCCCGGTCAGGGCGCCAACAACTCCGTGTTGGCGATCGTCGTGCTGCCTGACGACAATGTGTTGATCGGAGGGGATTTCACGCTGGTGACCGGGGTGCCGCGGCGCGGGGTGGCGCGGATCCGTGCCGTCGAGACCGTTCTATCCTTTGCCAGCTACGGGGTGGCCGGTGGCGGGGTGTTCTCGATGAGCGTGGCCACCGAGGTGGGCAAAACCTACGTTCTTGAGGCCACCCGCAATCTGATCAGTTGGACGCCCATCGCCACGAACACCGCTACGACCAGCTCGTGGACCTTCACCGATCCGGACATGGCGGGGACGGAAGTGCGGTTTTTCCGGGTGCGAGAGCAGTAACGCCGGGTGGATGAAGCGGTCGATGGCAGTGGAGTCGGCGCGAAGCGGGGCAGTGGGAACTGGCGACGATCCCGGCGCAGTGAAGCCAAAGCAAGTGTTTGTATGATGAGAAGCATCGACAGTGAAGGAATGACGAAGTCAGCCCTTGGCCGGCGTCGGCGGCCCGACGGTGCTGCGCACTGGCTCGTGCTGGCCCTTGTGGTCGGCATGGGCGTGATCCGCCTGCCGGCGGCGCAAGTGATCACCGGCCAACCGGGAGTGCCGGAGGTGCGCTCGGTGTTGAACCTGCGGGGCGCCGCGGAAATGGAACGGTTGCATGGCACCAGTAACACCACGCGCCGGGCGATCCACGCACCGATGCCGCTGGACCGCCGCAGCACGAACGGACCTGGTGGAGGCGGGGGTGGAGGCGGACTGCAGGCGGCGAGCGCACTTCCTTCGGGAGGAGATTTGCGGCCGGCCGGCACGGGATTGCCTCCTTCACCATTGCCTTCGGTAAGTTTTCAGGCGCTGCCGGACAACAATGTGGTAATTCCACCGGATACTCACGGCGCCGTCGGACCCAACCATGTCTTCACGGTTCTGAATTCTCAGGTGCGAGTGCAGGACCGCAGCGGCAACGTACTTGAGACGATGGATCTGGGTACGTTCTGGCAGGGCTTGGGAGTGGCGGATGTCTTCGACCCCAAAGCCCTTTACGACCCTTACGGGGGTCGGTGGATTTTCACGGCGATGGCGGAGCGGCTTTCGGATCGGTCCAGCGTCTTGCTGGCCGTGTCGCAGACGGAGGACCCGACCGGCAACTGGTTCCGCTACCGGGTGGATGCCGACGCGCAGAACCTCGCTTGGGCGGATTATCCCAGCCTCGGTTTCAACAAGGATTGGATTGTGGTGTCGGTGAACATGTTCCCGATCGTGGACGATGGCGGCATTGGCTACACCGGCGTCAATCTCTACGCCTTTAACAAGACCAATCTCTATGCCAATGGCACCGGTGCTTTCACCCTGTTGCGGGACAATTCACTGGGGGGCTTCACGATGGTGCCTGCCATCACGATGGACCCGACCTATCCGGTCATGCACCTCGTCGAGGTCGAGAACCTCGTGCTGAACTACACCACCACCAGCCGGCGGCTGCGCTTGAGCACCATCACCGGTCCGGTGGGCGCGGAGGTGCTCACGTTGGGCACGGGTTACACGACCGATACGAACGTGTGGGCGTCGGCCGCGCCGTTCGATCCCTTCTTGGGCGGCTTTGGGCAACAGTTGGGTTCAGCGTTTTTGATCGACCACAACGATTCTCGTGTGCAGAACGTGGTGTATCGCAACGGCAGCCTGTGGGCGGTGCATCACGTGCACCTGCCGGCGAATCTGCCCACCCGCACGTCCGTCCTGTGGTGGCAGATGGCCACCAACGGCGTCAGCACCCAGATCGGCCTGATCGACGATCCCGGCGGCACCAACTCCTACGCCTTTCCGAGCATTGCGGTGAATCGCAATGACGATGTGCTCATTGGCTTTTCGCGCTTCTCGCCGTTTCAGTATCCGAGCGCCAACTACGCTTTTCGGGCCTGTTCGGATCCGCCCAACTGCTTCCGCGGGGACGTCGTCCTCAAGGACGGCGAGGGAGAGTACTACAAAACTTTCCTTGGATTTGCCAACCGCTGGGGCGATTACAGCAGCACCGTGGTGGATCCGCTCAACGATCTCGACTTCTGGACGATCCAGGAGTACGCGGCCCTGCCCGTGCTGTCCGACTTCATTGGCTTCCAGGGCCGTTGGGGCACGTGGTGGGGCAAGGTCGAGCCGGCCGAGAGTTGCACCAAGGTCGAGTTCAAATTCGCGCAGTACGTCGTCGAGGAGGACTCGCCCGGCTTCGCGTCCATCTCGGTGATCAACATCGGCGGTGCCGCCGGCACGGTGGACTTTGCCACCAGCGACGGCACGGCCCTGGCGGGCGAGGATTATCTGGCGCGCACCGGGACCATCGTCTTCGAGGCGGGCCAACTGGAGACGAATTTCTTGGTCGTCATCCTCGACAACGCCGTGGTGAACACCAACAAGACTTTCAACCTCTCGCTCTTCAACGCCAGCGGTCCGGCGGAACTGGGCCGGATCACCAACGCGGTTGTCGTTATCAACGATGACGAGACGAGCGAGATCGTGACCGAGGCGGGTGAGTTCAACTTCAGCTCCTACCTGAACAACGGGATTTTTTACCTCGCGACGGAGTATGAGACGTCCATTGCTCCGGCAGCGCGCGAGCCTTACACGATTACGGGCAGAGATCGGACTGCGCCGGGAGTGCTGGTGACGGTGGTGCGGACCAATGGAGCGCGGGGTCGGGTGCTGGTGGATTACGCCACGGCGCCGGGGGGCACCGCCATCCCCTTCTCGGATTACCTCCCTGTGCAAGGAACGATGGTGTTCGACGATTACCAGACGAGTACAAATTTCCTCGTCCAGGTCTTTCCCGATTCCAGCCTGCTTTCGACCGGCACCCGTTTCATCCGGCTGGTTTTGAGCAACCCGCGGCCGGCGCCCGAGGAGGAGGCGGCCCGGCCCGGGACGGTCCGGCCGCGGCTCGGTTTGGGCAGCGAATCAGGCATTCTGGTCTATAGCTTGGGCACCGCCACCAACTTTTTCGATGCTTATTCGTTCGAGCGCCGCAACTGGCGCGCGGACGAGTATGCGTCGGACAACCAGGTGGGAGGCTATCGGGTGTTTTACGTGCAGGTGGTTGGACCTCAGGGCCAGGTCCGATTGACCACTCGCGAGCATCCGGACGGAGGAGGATGGGGACGGTGGGTGTTGAGCCGAACTTTTCTCAACGCGGGCGCGGACTTTGCCGAGGCCGAGGATCCCGGAGGGTTTCTGGGGTTCAATGTGTGGCCGAACCCGACCTACACGGACGCCAGCCTGAGCACCATTACGAACTTTTCCGACTACCTCGCCACCAACGTGGTGCTCACTTTTACAGACACTATCCAGAGGCGCAATGTGTTGTTGGTGGTGACCAACGATCCCACGGTCGAGTTCAACGAAGACATCTGGATGGTGCTGGAGCAAATCCCGAACAATCCGCCCGTGCATTCTCTGGGCCGCTACGGGAGCCTGACGATTCTCCATGAGGATCAGCCTGCTGGCGCAGTGGACCGGGAGTGGAATGTGTACAACCTGTCGTCCAGCGATCCGCCCTTCAATCGCACGCCCGGCGCCAACAACACCGTGCGCGCCCTCGTCGTCCAACCCGACGGCAGCACCGTGCTCGGCGGTGACTTCACGCACGTCAACGCCCAGCGGCGTCCGGGCATTGCCCGAATGCAGCCGAATGGCCACGTTGATCGGACCTTCGATCCCGGAGAAGGGGTCGCCGGCGGTTTTGTGGCGGCCTTGGCGCTCTATCCCACGAACTTCGTTCTGGATTCCGGAAAGATACTCGTGGGCGGCGGGTTCACCGCCTACAACGGGCGACAGCGCAATGGGATCGCCCGGGTCCTCCCCAATGGGCAGTTGGACACCACTTTCGATCCTGGCAACGGGGCCAACGGTCCCGTCTGGTCCATCGCCCTTCAGTCCGACGGGCGGATCGTTGTGGTGGGCTCCTTCACCGAGTTCAACGATTTCCCGCGCGCCGGCATCGCCCGGCTGAATCCGGACGGTTCCTTGGACTTGACCTTCGATCCCGGCGCTGGGGCGGACGGCACGGTCTGGGCGGTCGGCCTTTCGCCCAATGGGGCGATTGGAGAACAGATCGTGCTGGGAGGCGACTTCGTCTTCTTTGACGGGGAGTACCACGCCGGCGTTGTCCGGCTGAATCCCGACGGCAGCATCGATCCGAACTTCGAAACGGGCGGCGGAGTCCTCGGCTCGGTGTACGCCCTGGCGGTGGCGACCAACAACTCGGTGTTGGTGGCGGGCTACTTCACCGAGATCGACGCCCGGCGACGGATCAACCTGGCCCGGTTCCGTTCTGACGGATCACTGGATCCGGATTTCGATCCCGGTTTTGGCACCGACGGCCCGGTGTTGGCGCTAACCTTGCAACCGGATGGCAAGCCGCTGATTGGCGGACCCTTCACGGAGTTCAACGGCACGCGGCGCCTCGGTTTTGCGCGTTTGCGGCTCAATGGCACCCTCGACACCAGTTTCCTGGACACGGCCTACAACCAGTTCGCCGGCCTCATCAACACTTTCAGCTTCGAGGAGCCCAAGTATGTCGCCGCTCTCGCGGTGCAGCCCGATGGCAACATCATGATTGGCGGTTCGTTCACCAACATCGGCGGCCATCCCTCGATTCGCGCTCCCTTGCGCAATGACTGGACCGTCTTCACGCGCGCCGACAAGCAGATCCGGTTTAACATCGCGCGTGTGATTGGCGGAGTCACACCCGGGCCCGGGAACGCCGAGTTCGATTCGCCGGAGTATTACGTGGACGAGAACGCGGACCTGGTTTCGGTCCAGCTTCAGCGCACCGACGGTCGCCTCGGCAGTCTGGTGGCGCAGGCCGAGGCGGCGGATCGCGTGGCGACCAATCAACTCGATTACGTGGTGACCAATCGCGTCAACCTGTGGCGGGAGGGCAACCAGACGCCGCCGGTGGGGGGATCGGCCGCTCCGGTGAGTGTGGGCCAGGTGTCGCCGGCGTACTTCCGCATTCCGATCCTCAACGACACGCTGCAGGAGGGCGACGAGACGGTGGATCTAAGTTTTGTCCGGCCTGATGGCAGCATTACGCTGGGCGGCGAGTTCATCCCCCTTGGCGGGGCGTTGGGCCGGGCATCGGCGGTGCTGAACATCGCCGATGACGACGTGGATCACGGCGTCTTCAATTTCTTGAGTCCGAATTACTACACTGTGGAGAGCGCGTTGCGCGCGGATATCACCATCATCCGCACCAACGGCGCTTCCGGCCCGGCCACGGTGCATTTCTTCACGCGCACCTCCACCAACACCCCCATTGCCACGGCGAACGTGGACTACCTCCCGGCGGCGCAGACGCTGTTTTTCGCCCAGGGCGAGACGTCGAAGGTGGTGCGTGTCACTCTTCGCGAGGACAATTTGGTCGAGTTCGACGAGAACATCGAACTGGTGCTGACCAACGCCACCGGTGGCGCCAAGCTGCCCGGGGGGCTGCCCAACTCGATCGCCACCGCCACGCTCACCATCATCGATCCGGACTTTCCGCCCGGCCGCCTGAGTTTCGACGCGGCGATTTTTGCGACCAACGAGACAGCCGGCTTGGCCACCATCTCCGTGCGGCGCTCCGGCGGCAACTCCGGTTCCGTCTCCATCGACTACGCCACCGGCGACGGCACGGCGACCACGCCCGGAGATTATTTGGGCGTGACCGGGACGCTGGAGTGGGACGATGGGGACAGCGACACCAAGACCTTTACCATCCCGTTGGTGACTGATGGCATCGTGGATGGCGCGCCGTTCGAGACCGTCAACTTACGGCTGTTGAATCCCCGTCTGGGCATGGTCAGCAATACCAACCTGTTCGGATTCCGCACCAACGCCGTCCTGCAGATTCAGGAGGTGGATTCCTACGGCGCCCTGTCGTTCAGCCAGCCGGTTTATCAGGCCGATGAGAACGGCGGCTCGGCCACCATCACCGTGGTCCGGCGCGGAGGAATCGCGGGCACGGTATCGTGCAACTTCGGCATTCAGCCCTACGATCCGCTCAGTCCGGGACGCGATTACATCAACACCAACGGCACCCTTGTGTTTTTGCCGGGAGAGATCAGCAAGAGCTTCACCATCACGTTGCTGGATGACACGGAGAGCGATGACAATCAGGGATTGATCCTCACTCTGACGAATCCGACCAACGCCGTGTTGGGCACGCCCGGCGAAGCCACCCTGACCTTGGTGGACAACGAATCCTACGCCATTCCGGCCGGTGAGCTGGATCCGGTCTTCCGCGCCGACACCCAGGTGAACGGGCCGGTGCTGGCGTTGGGGCTGCAGCCCGACGGACGCTTGCTGGTGGCAGGTGAGTTTACCGAGGTCAACAACATCGGCCGTCGGCGCGTCGCGCGCTTGAATACCGACGGCACGTTGGATCCCTCATTCGATCCGGCCTCTGGCCCCAATGACAGCGTGCGCGTGCTGACCTTGCAGCCGGACTCCAAGATTCTGATCGGCGGACTTTTCACCCAGTATAATGGCACCAACCGAGGGCGCATTGCCCGCATCAACCTGGACGGCACCGTTGACACCACGTTTGCGGTGGGCGCCGCGGCCAACAACCCGGTCTTCGCCATAACCTTGCAGGCGGACGACAAGATTTTGGTCGGCGGATCGTTCAGCACGTTCAACAGTGTGCCGCGGGCCGGCATCGTCCGGTTGAACACCAACGGCACGTTGGATGTGACCTTCAATCCGGGTGCGGGGGCGAACAACGCCGTCTATGCGGTGGCCGTGCAGGGCGATGGCAAGATCGTGATCGGTGGCGAGTTCACCCTGTTCAATGGACAGAGCCGGGCTCGGATCGCGCGGCTGAATCGCGACGGCTCGCTCGATTCCTCTTTCAATCCCTCTGCGTCCTTCGATGCGGCCGTGCGCGCCCTGTTGATTCAGCCCGACGGCAAGATCGTCGTCGGCGGTTCGTTCACCAACGCCAACGGAACCACGCGAAACTATCTAGCCCGCCTGAATGCGGATGGCACTTTGGACACCGGTTTCCTGGCTTCACCTCTGGAGGGCGCCGATGGCGCGGTGTACGCCCTGGCGCAGCAGGTGGATGGCAAGATCGTCGTGGCGGGAGATTTCCGGCTGTTCAACGGCGTGACCCGCCGTCGCCTCACGCGGTTGAACGCCGACGGTTCGAACGATCCGACGATCAACTTCGGCAGCGGGACCGATAGCTACATTGCGGCGGTGCTCATCCAGCCCGACCGGAAGATCGTCATTGG
>DATLZF010000449.1:0-6621 GCA_035574135.1 Candidatus Methylomirabilota bacterium | reverse complement strand
CGTTCGTGGAGGTCATCCCCGCCCCTCTGCGGGCTGGCGCGTGGAGTGGTTCGACCTGATGCGCAGCCGGCTGGAACCCGGAGGAGCCGTACATACCTCCGTCGTCTCCGTGGCGCTGGGCTCCGACAACCCGCCGGCCGCCCCCTGAACAGCGACGATGCCGCGGGCCGGGATGGAACGATCCCGGGGGCCGCTCTCGGCGTGTTCCGCTCAAGCCGGGCGAACTGCGGAGGTAAAGAGGCTGCGGAGGGGGTCCGGCAGCGCGGGCGTCGCGCCGGCGTTGGCGCAGACGAAAGCAGCCACGCGGTTGGCGCACTCGTTGATGTGGTCGAGGTCCCAGCCGGCAAGCAATCCGATCGCCATCGCGGCGGTAAAGGCATCCCCGGCACCGACGGTATCCACCACGGACGTCACGACACCGGGATGGTCGGACCAGCGTCGGCCCGCGAACAGCAGGCTGCCGTGTCCCCCGCGCGTGTAAGCCACCGCTCGCAACGAGTGGCGGTCGGCGATCTGCTGAATCTGCGTGCGCAGGTCGCCGTCCAGGTGGAGCATCGCCGCCAAAAGCGGCCATTCGGCGTCGCTTACTTTGAGTACATTGGCGAGGCCGAGGGATTTCTCGATCACGTCGCGCGAGTAGTAGGACTGGCGCAGGTTGATGTCGAAGATGCGCAGCGCCGTGGCAGGAGCGACCGCGACGAGGGCCTGAATCGCGGCTCGGGAAACTTCATTCCGCTGGGCCAGCGAGCCAAAGCACACGGCATCCGCCTCGACCACGGTCTGGCGCCCGGCTGGTGCGCCCTGAATGGCATCCCAGGCCACAGGACTGTGAATCTGGTAGTGCGGCTGGCCATCGGCATCAATCTCGACGCCCACCGTGCCGGTGGGAAGCCACTCATCCACTTCCACGCACTCGGTGGGTACGCCGAGCTTTGCCAGCCGCTGCAGAGCCTCGCGGCCGAGGTCGTCGCGCCCCACTCGCGAGATCAGCCACGCGCCGGCACCGAGGGCACCCGCGTGGTAGGCGAAGTTCGCCGGGGCCCCACCAAGCTGGCGCCCGCCGGGCAGCAGATCCCACAGCACTTCACCGATGCCGACGATTTTGAAGCTCACGGAACTTTCGGGGATTTCCGGCCGGGGCCGTCGCCGCCAACGCCTCCAAGGTGCGGCGGCGGCAGAGACGGCGCGACGCCGATTGGGGGGCACTTCTGGCGGATCACTTCACCGCGTAGCACCAGAGCGTGCCGTGGTCACGCAGGTAAAGCCGTCCGTGTGCGACCACCGGATGGACCCACGATTTTTCCATGGCATTGGATCGTTTCGGGCGGTCCGGCGGAGTGAAGCGGCCCTTTTCCCGATAAGATTCCGGCGACACTTCGACGAGAGCCACTTCGCCGTTTTCTCCGTGGAGGTAGAGCCGTCCATCGGCGTGACACAGGGAAGCCGCGCCCACGCCACGTTCCTCCCACAGGATTTTGCCCGTGGCGAACTCCACGCAGAGCAGGGCCTGCGCGGTCGTGCCGTAGAGGTGGGGACCGATTTTCACCGTACCTCCGATGGCCGTGGGCAGCTTGGATTCGAAGTAGGCCTCGCGGGCCTCGACACCGGCCGCCGTCGCCTCGAGTTTCACCGCGCCGCCGCCCGTGCCGGCCGACCCGAAATAGACGTAGCCGTCGGCGGCAACCGGGGTCGGGATGTTGGCGCCGTAACGGCTGACGGCCCTGCCGTGACGCCACAGCAACTTTCCGGACTTGGCCTCGACGCCCACCAACCCTTTTTCCAACAGTTGAACGTATTGTCGGACCCCGCCTGCCTCCACCACAATGGCGGAGGCGAATGCGGCCTTGTCCCCCTCGGGCGTGGCGGTTTTCCACAGCACGTCCCCGGTCCGCTTGTTCAGCGCGACCATCGTGGCAGCCGCGCCGCCGGGCGTGCAAATGAGCGCGTCGCCGTCGATCAACGGGGATTCCGAGTAGGCCCATTCGCCGGGTTGGCCGCCAAAGTCCGTGCGAAGACTTTTTTGCCATCGAACTTTTCCTCCGTTCTTCTCGAGGCAGGCAAGGTCGCCATCGGAGCCCAGGGCAAAGACGAATTCTCCGTCCACCGTGGGTGTGGAGCGCGCGGCGGGAAAGCTGGGTTTTTGATTCGGATTACCGACCTTGCCCAGGCGCGTGGCCCAAACCAATTGACCGTCCGCGGCGGAGAGGGCCCGCACGGATTCGTTCTCCAATCCTTCGTTGCTCATCAGGTAAATCCGCTCGCCGACGACCACCGGTGTGGAATAACCGGAGCCCGCGTCCGTAATCTTCCAGATCAACCGGGGGCCCTCCTTCGGCCACTCCGCTAACAAACCCTTCTCTGGTGAGTGGCCATCCCGGAGCGGACCGCGCCATTGCGGCCAGTCGGCCGCGCGAGTGTGGAGTGAGACGAGGCACCACGACACGAACGCAAGGAGGGCGAGAGTTTTCATGTTGGTGCTGCCCATATCAGGAGTGTCGGACGGGCCTGGCAAGCGAAACTTTCGCGCGGGCGAGCAGGCGAAGGCGCGGCGCGCGGACGCGCCGGCCCCGGGCGCGATCCGGTCCCGCTCCCCGGAAGGCGGCGATGCCCGGGAATTCCACCGATTCAGGCGCGCTCGCGGAAGTCCAGCTTGTTGACGAGGCCGCCGTAACCGCGCTTTTGCAGGCGGCGGAGCGACTCCTTGAAGGCCGTGATCTCGGCGACCTGAATCTTCAGCCACTTCTCGTTCGTCTCCTCGTGGGTGTCGAGCTTGGCGATGTCCTCGTAATACCGCTTGGCGGCCATGATGGGGCGGGCCAGATCGACGATGGTCAGCTCGGTGCGGCCGGGCAGTTCGGTCAGGGCGTAGTTGACGCCGTAGTAACGGTTGTTCTCCTTCAGCAGGACGGCGCCCCGGTGCAGGGCCTTGAACTCCTCCTCGCATCGCTGAAACGCATGCACATCCAGACGCGCGGGCAGGATGATCTGCACGCGCACGTTCTCCGAGCTGAACGTGCGGCTCTCGCCGCCGGCGGGGGAGGCGTAGAGCTGGAACTCATCCCGCTTGATCACTCCCGAGACCGGATCGAGGAAATTGTAGTAGTAGCCGACCGCCAGGCCGACGGAGATGACATCCGTGTCCTGCCGGCCCGACCCGTCGAAGAATCGTTCGACGGCCTTGAGGCCGATTTTGATGGCGAGCTCTTCCCACATGGCGACGGCTTTCTTTGGGCGGCAGATCGTCGGCCGGCGCGTTCCGACCCCGCCGCCGACCGCCGGACCGCCGCTCCGTGCCTAACGCGGCGCCAGGAACGTGTCGAGCCGAAACCCGGGCGCCCGGACCGGCGGCTGCCCGGCGGGCCGGGTTCGGTTTCCCGCGTTGACGCTTCGAGCGCCCCGCCTAGTATCCCCGCCCGACACAATCACTCGATTTATGGCCGCAAAACCAACGACGCCTTCCGCCACCATCACCTCCGTGCTGCACGAGGATCGGGTCTTCAAGCCTTCCCGCGAGTTTTCCAAGCAGGCCCACATCAAGTCCCTGGCGGACTACCAGCGGCTTTACCGCGAGTCGATCCGGTCACCGGAGAAGTTCTGGGGGCGGCAGGCAAAGCAGGAGCTGGTGTGGACCAAGCCGTGGAAGAAGGTCCTGCAATGGAGAGAGCCGTTTGCCAAGTGGTTTGTCGGAGGGCAGCTCAACGTCAGCGCCAACTGCCTCGACCGCTGGCTCGACACACCCGTGGCCAACAAGGCGGCCCTTATTTGGGAGGGCGAACCCGCCACCGAGGGCCGGCCCGGCGAGGAACGGGTGCTGACCTACAAGCAGCTCCATCGCGAGGTCTGCCGGTTTGCCAACGTGCTCAAGCGAAACGGACTCAAAAAGGGCGACCGCGTCATCATCTACCTGCCCATGGTGCCCGAGGCAGCGATTGCCATGCTGGCTTGTGCCCGCATTGGCGGGGTTCATTCGGTGGTGTTCGGCGGGTTCAGCGCGCAGTCGGTGGCCGACCGCATCCTCGATTCACAGGCCAAGATGGTGATCACCGCCGACGGCGGCTTCCGCCGTGGCGCGGTCGTGCCGCTCAAGAGGAACGTGGACGAAGCCTTGACCTTGAAGGACTCGGAGGGCCGGCTGCTGGCCCGGAGCATCGAGCGGGTGATCGTGCTGCGCCGCACGGGCCAGGAAGTGGCGATGGACGAGAAACGGGACGTGTGGTGGCACAGCGAGTTGAATCACGTGGACGCGCATTGTCCGCCGGAGCCGATGGACAGCGAGGCCCCCCTCTTCATCCTTTACACCAGCGGCTCGACCGGCAAACCCAAGGGCATTCTCCACACCACCGCGGGCTACCTGCTCGGCGCCAAGCTGACGCACAAGCTCGTCTTCGACATTCGGGACACGGACGTTTACTGGTGCACGGCCGATGTGGGCTGGGTCACGGGTCACAGCTACGTCGTCTATGGCCCGCTGGCCAACGGTGCCACCAGCCTGATGTACGAAGGAGCCCCAAACTGGCCGGAGCCGGACCGCTTCTGGCGCATCGTGGCCAAATACGGCGTCACCATCCTCTACACCGCGCCCACGGCGATCCGCGCCTTCATGAAGTGGGGTGTCGAGTGGCCGAAAAAGCACGACCTCAGTTCGCTGCGGCTGTTGGGCACCGTCGGCGAACCAATCAATCCCGAGGCTTGGATCTGGTATCACGAGGTCATTGGCGGATCGCGTTGCCCCATCGTGGACACCTGGTGGCAGACGGAAACCGGCGCCATCATGATCACGCCGCTGCCGGGGGCCACGCCCACCAAACCGGGCTCGGCCACGCTGCCGTTCTTCGGCATCCTGCCCGAAGTGGTGGACGATCGCGGCCGGCCCGTGCCCCGGGGCACCGGGGGCAAGCTGGTGGTGCGCAAGCCGTGGCCCAGCATGTTGCGCGGCTTGTGGGGCGACCCGCAGCGCTACAAGGAGGTTTACTGGAGCGAAATCAAAGGCAGTTATTTTACCGGCGACGGTTGCCGGCAGGACAAGGACGGTTACTTCTGGATCGTGGGCCGCATCGACGACGTGCTCAACGTGGCCGGGCATCGCATCGGCACGGCAGAAGTTGAGAGCGCCCTGGTGAGCCACCGTCAGGTCGCCGAGGCGGCGGTGGTGGGCCGGCCCGATGAATTGAAAGGGCAGGCCTTGGTCGCGTTCGTCACACTCAAGAGCGGCGTGCAACCGTCCCCGCAGTTGCGCGAGGAACTGCGCCAGCATGTCGGCAAGGAGATCGGCCCCGTGGCCAAGCCAGATGACATCCGCTTTGCCGAAGCCCTGCCCAAAACTCGCTCGGGCAAAATCATGCGCCGCCTGCTCAAGCAAGTGGCCGCCGGCACGGAGATCAAGGGCGACACCACGACACTGGAGGACTTCAACGTCCTGGCCCGCCTGAGCCAGCAGGACGAGTGAACGGGCAGCCCCCCCGAGCGGCGCCTCCGAGGCGCGAGTTCGGCATTTGCGAACTGCTCTTGACCGCTCAAAATCAGGGCGTTATACGGTCACTGGTTGACGCAGTCGTTGGGCGGTTAACTTCAAATGAAAAACTGGTATGACCAAACGTGACCTCGTCATTCGCATCAGCAACGAGACCGGCCTCGTGCAGCAACAGGTCCTGGAAGTGATCCAGAAGACCCTCGATTACATCTCGGAGGCCGTCGCCAAGGGAAGGAAGGTGGAACTCCGGAACTTCGGTGTGTTCGAGGTGAAGATCCGCAAGGCGCGCGTGGGCCGCAATCCCAACGCACCCGAGACGGATGTGCCCATTCCCCAGCGTGCGGTCGTGAAGTTCAAGCCCGGCAAGGAAATGCGGGAAACCGTGCTGAAGCTGACGCCCGAGGACCTCGCCAAGGCCGAGGCGGAGGCCAAGGCCGAGGAAGGCGACGGCGAGACCTCGACTCCCGGCGCCTGAGCCTCCGCGCTTGAGTCTCGCGGCGCTTTCCGGTCTGGCCGGGAGCGCCTTTTTGTTTGCCACCCCGGCGCCTTGTCCGCTCCATTGCGGCCGCACATGAATGAATCGCTGACCTTCCCGCGACCGAATTAACCCTATGGAACGGCTGCCCGGTTTTCGCGATTTTTACCCCGAACCACTCCCCGCTCCCGACGCGTGGAGCGCGGACGCACGCCAGTTCATCTTCAATCGATGGCGCGACACTGCCCGGCGCTACGGCTTCCGCGAGTACGACGGCCCGCCTCTCGAACCGCTGGAATTGTTCACGACCAAAAGCGGCGATGAGATCGTGGGGCAGCTCTACAACTTCGAGGACAAGGGCAACCGCGCCGTGGCCCTGCGACCCGAGATGACGCCAACGCTCGCCCGCCTGATTGCCTCGGCCGAGCGCCACTACAAAAAGCCCATCAAGTGGTTCGCCCTGCCCCAGTTGTTCCGCTACGAGCGCCAGCAAAAAGGCCGCCTGCGCGAACACTTCCAGTTCAACGCCGACATCTTCGGCGAAACCGACCCCGCCGCGGACGCGGAACTCATCGCCCTGCTCATCGACGCGCTCCGCGCATTCGGCTTGGGCCCGGACGACTTCGTCATCCGCCTCAGCAGCCGCAACGCCTGGCAGGATTACTTCAGCCGTCGC
>DATLZF010000448.1:0-3701 GCA_035574135.1 Candidatus Methylomirabilota bacterium | reverse complement strand
GGCCGTGGCGTGGCAACTGATACACCCGACGTTCCACACCTGCTGCGCGAAGCGCGTGGCCGGGTCGAGCAGGAATACGTCCCGCCGGGGTACCCAGCGCTCCTGTTCAAACAGGTAGGTGAAGGGAAAGCCATACTGCGTGTTGCCGAATTCGCCCGGCACCCAGTAGGCCTGCATGTGGTGCGATCCGGTGAGCAGGCTGATGCGCTTGCGCACCCGAGGTGGGTGGGGATCGTTCTCGGGGCCGGGACCCTGGCCCCGGGCCTGAGCCACGCGCTTGAGCATCTGCACGTAGCTCCAGTCCGGATCAACCATTTCGACCCAGAACTCGTCTCCCTTGCGCTCCAAGTGGTAGCTCTGGCCGTCCAGCTCCAGCGTGACGTGGGTGAAGTTCCCGCGCACCGAAGTTGCCGTCGGAAGCTGCGTCATGGTGCGGTGGTAGGAACGATGCCACGAGGCGTATTGATCGGGATGGCAGGCCTGGCAGCTATCGGAACTGATGTACCCGCCCGGGCGCCCCTGGCTGGGCACCTTGGCGGTGAGGGCCTGGCGAGCAGAAGCGGACTGGGTCAATCGACCCTGCCACCAGACCGCGCTGGCGACCGTTGCCCCTCCCAATCCGCCCACGAGGATCCAGAGGGCCGTCGAGCGGGCGTACCGGACCACCGGCCACAGGGCCAGGGGCAGCAGCAGACTCAACCAAAGCCACTCAACAGACATAAACCAAGAGTGAGGTTCGCGGATCGGAGTCCGACCGGCTTCTCGACGGCGGCGATGCAGGACGCCTGTTCATGGGCAACGAGCGGGCCGTGCGCTGGTTTGTGGTGTGAGGCCATGGTGGCAAAACGACGGCCGGGAATCAAGTTCCGAGGCGCTGTGCGGGGCCGACCGCCGGGCCGGCTACGACCGAGGGGTTCGCATGAAAGCCCTCTCCAGGCCGCCCAGTCAGGGATGGGATCGAGGGGGGTAGGGGGGAGCGCAGCCGCCCCGATTGCGGTTCGGCGCGCCCTCGTGCCGAACTTGGGCACAGTCGAGGTCAACAAACAGTGCGGGGGATCGGACGGTTGCCGCCCGCCGCCAGGGCGCGGTTGGCGGCGCCCGGGGCCGGGGCGGCCCTCCGGGCTGAGCTGTTTGTCACCGGCGGAAGAACAACTCCTCGACGTTCCAGAGCAGCCGGTTGTTGTGGTGCACGGTGGGTCTGAGGTTGCCGAGGTCCGCGCGCGCGGCCGAGTAGGCATTCATGGCCACGGTGGGGATGATTGGCTGTTGCTCGGCCATGATCACCTGCACTTCATCGTAGAGCTTCTTCCGCTCGGCCAGGTCGAGGGTCTTGAGCTGGGCGTTCATCAAGTGGTCGATGCGCGCCTCCCATGCGGTTGAAGGCGTCTTCTGCCGCGGGAACCATTGGTGCACGAAGCCGTCGGACTTGAGCACGTTCAGGCTCTCGGCGGGATCGACCGATTCAGAGGCCAGGCCGAGAAAGATGGCCTCGAAGTCGAAGGTGGTGTCGATGCGGGCGACCAGCGTGTTGAAGTCCAGTGGACGAAAATTCACCCGGATCCCCAACCGCTTGAGGTCGCTCTGCACAATGACGGCGCCCTTCTCGCGGCGGCTGTTGCCCGCATTGGTGTTGAGTTCGAATTCGATCACGTGGCCCTCGGCATCCTCCAGCATGCCGTCCCCGTCGCGGTCTTCGATGCCAATTTCCCGGAGCAATGCGCGGGCGCGGGTCGGGTCGTGGGGGTATTGGGCGATGTTGGGGTTGTGCCACCGGGTGTTCGATTCAGCCTCGTAGCCGTACTTGGGCTGCCCCCGACCGCCCAGAGTCGCCTTGACGATGCTGGGACGGTCCAGGGCGTGGGAAATGGCCTGGCGGAATTTCGTGTTCCGAAACCACTTCAACTTGTGCGGTGCCACGTAGGGCTTGCCGGTGGCGGGGTTGGTGCCGGTGTTCTGATTGAAAAAGATCAGGTCAAACTGGGAGGCCAGGCCCAGTTCGAAAAGACGGAACCGCCCGCTGGCGGCGGCTGCCTTGAAGGCGTCGTATTCCTCCGGCCGCACGAACTCGAGCAGATCGCTCTCGCCTTTGAGGAAGCGCAAGGCCATGGCGTTCTGGTCGGGCACCACCATCTGCACCACGTGGTCGAAGTAGGGCAATCGCTGGCCGCGGGCGTCCACGACCCAATAGTGCGGGTTGCGTTCCAGCAATGTCAGTTCGCCCGGTTTGTATTGCTTGAGGCGGAACGGTCCGGTGCCCACGAGCTGGTTCGGCGGCGTGTTGACACCGTAGGCGGACTCGAAGCGTTTCTCGTCCACGGCCTTCTTGAGGATGTGGCGGGGCAGTATTTTCACCTGAAAACCGAAGTATTCCAGAAATGGGGCAAAGACCTCAGGCGTCACCACGCGCACGGTGTATTCGTCCACCTTCGTCACCTCGAACTTCTTCCGGTCCACGGTGAGGTGATCGACGGTGGTGTTGACGATGTCCGGGTTGTACACCACGTCATTGATGGTGAAGAGCACGTCATCCGCCGTGAACGGCCAGCCGTCGCTCCACCGCACGCCGCGCCGCAGGCGAAATGTCCACGTCCGGTTGTCCGGCTCGACTGACCACGACTCCGCCAGCCCCGGGCTCAACTCCTGCGTGATCTGGTCCTTCTTCAGCAGACCGTCGAACAGCAGGTGAGTGATGTCCTTGGAAGAGGTTTCCGCGGCGGTGATGGGGTTGAACGTCTTGGGATCGGAGAACGACGTGAACACCAGCCGCCCCCCACGCACCCCCGGCTCGCACCGCGACACCAGGGGCGACGGAGGCAGCGGCGCCGAATCAGCCGAGGGCGGCACCGACGGATCGCTGGACTTCGGACCGCAACCGCCCGCCGCGAGGGCGAGGGCCAGACCCACCAACGGCACAACATCATGCAGCGTCGATTTCATGGCGCGATTAGAAGCCCGGCCGCGTGGCCAGGGGAAGCAAACTTCCGCCGGCTCTGCCGCCGCACGAGGGGAGCCACCCGGGGCGGCGCAGCGCCCGGCCGGCATCGCTCACACCCGAAAACCCGTGGAACATTGGCGGCGCCTGGGCATGCCGTCGCGCTGCGATGGGTGGCGAAGGGGGCAAACGTCGCGGTCGAGGGTGGCCGGGGGCAGTAAAAGAATTTCGATTTCAACCCGGGCGGGCTCGTGTATGTGTGAGTGCATGTCCGATGCCGCCGCCTCGTATCAGAAACTGCTGGCCCGGGCCCGGGAGATCGCACTTATTGCCGATGCCGGGCATCTGCTCAGTTGGGACCAGGAGACCTACATGCCGCCCAAGGCGCTGGGTTACCGGGCCGAGCAACTGGCGTTTCTTAGCGGCTGGGCCCATCGGCTCTTCACCGCGCCCGAAGTGGGCGACTGGCTGGCGGCGTGCGAGGACCACGGCTTCGCCGCCGAATCGAAGGAGGCGGCCAATGTGCGCGAGTGGCGGCGAGCGTATGATCGACAAACGAAACTGCCCCTCGAATTGGTGGAGGAGTTCGAGCGCGTGCGCACGCTGGCGCGCGAGGCCTGGGTGACGGCGCGGGCGCGCTCCGAGTTCGAGCTGTTTCGGCCGCACCTCGAGAAGATTCTCGAGCTGAGTCGGCGCATGGCCGATTTGTGGGGCTACGCCGGTTCGCGTTACGACGCGCTGCTGGAGGAATACGAGCCGGGCAGCACGG
>DATLZF010000447.1:0-5565 GCA_035574135.1 Candidatus Methylomirabilota bacterium | reverse complement strand
CGCGCGCCGCCATGACCTCGGGCGGTTCCTGGGAGATGGCCCGATACAGGCCCACGTCCTCGCCGTAGCGTCCCCCGAGCAGAATGCACAATGGCAGGCCCGCGACCTGGCCGAGGATGTCCCAGCAGGCAATGTCCACTCCCGACTTCACGTAGGGATGCCCCTTCAAGGCGGCGTCCATGCGGCGATTGAGTCGGCCGAGTTGAGTCGGATCTTCCCCGATCAAGTGCGGTCCCAATTCGCGCAACCCCGCGCGTACGCCTTCGGCAAAGGCGGGCAGGTAGAAAGGCCCCAGCGGACAGACTTCGCCATGCCCGGCCAGCCCCGTGTCGGTTTCCACCCGTACGATAGTCGAATCGAAGACGCTGACGGACTTGCCGCCAGACCATTTGTAGCTGCCTTCCTGCAACGGCAGTTCTACGCGATAGGCCAGGATGCGGGCGATTTTCATGCGCGGACTGTGGCCATCGGGCGACGGCTTGGAAAGGCGGAATCTCTGGGGATGATGCCGGGCCTTCCGTGGCGGACAATCGAGCGAACCAGCTATTGGCTCGGGCCGGGGCGGGGCGGCGCGGTCGTGGTGGACAGCGGCATGAGGCGTAATTCGATGCCGTTTAGAATCGGTTTACCGCTGGAGGAATCCGGCGGGCTGGTGACCAGGTCCAGGTTGGTGGAAAGCGTGGTGTAGTTCGGGGCGCTGACGCGCAGGGTCACTCCCAGGACCGTGCCTCTGTCGAACAGGAGATGGGCGACCCGTTCGCCCGCCAGTTCAAACGCCCCACCGGCTGCTGAAATGGCCGGTCGGGTGGACTGGAGCAAGGTGGCGCCATGCACCTCGGTCGGCCGTTCTGTTCGCGCCTGGCGGGACTGTCGTTCGATACGGGCGCCCACGATGGGCTGCCCCGTTTGCGCGTCGAGAATGCGGCCGGAGATGAAGGGAGAGATGTATTCCTGGTGCGGCCCGCGAAACGAACCGCAGCCGTTGAGAAGGATCATGGTCAGCGGAAGAGCGATGATGGTGCGCACGCGCTCAGGATAGGAGGAGATGTCATGCTCCGCCACGCGAATGTTGCCGGGGCGGAAGGGTTCCTCATTCGGACGGCGCCTCCTCCTTCTCGAGGGTTTCCACCGCGGCCGGAGGACCGGCCACAGGGTCAACCCGGGTCAACCGGAGAGTGGTGGATTGGTCCACCTTTTTGCCGAAGCGTTGGGTGATCCGATTGGTGCCCTCCATCCGGACGAGGGTCTGCTTGGCGCTGGTGTAGCTGACGCTCTGGGAAAACTGACGGGTGATGGGGAAGGCGAGCTCGGGATCGATCCAGACCGTTCCGTGCAGAACCCCCTTCTCGAAGGCGCCATCGGCGGGCGCGGTCGGTACCGGCGCGTTGGTGCCGCGCGTGAGGGCATTGGTGAGCGCCGCTAAAGCCGGCAATGGCGTGGGCTTGGCCGCGAGATCGGCCTCCAGCTCGAGCCGGGCGCAGGGGCGCATCCCGTCCGGCTGCGCCTGCTTCTGCCAGCCGCGGAATGTCGTCGTCGTCTCCGCGGTCAACTGCCCCACGGTCGAGTTGAAATAGAAGTCGCGGCTCGCCTTCCACTGGTCTCCCACCCTGATCGCGTGCCCGGGCGCGTAGTTGATCTCCACCAACTGGCGGAAGAACTCTGTCGTGAAGAGGTTTCGGATCGCGGACGCCGTTGCGCTTCGCCGCACGATGGGCTGGTTGGTTGGAGCGGCGACAAGGTTGGTCAGCAGGGTGCCATCGGCCAGCCGGCGGAGCGTGCGTGACGGCCCGGTGCTGTTCACCCCCGCCGCCATTAGTTGGCTGACGCCCTCGACCCGGCCGGCCTTGCCCTCCGGGGTGACCGTGACGCGGACCCGGCCGCCGATCAACCGGTTCAAAACCGGGATAAAGCCGTGCAGGTCGGTCACCTCACCCTGGCTGGCCGAATCGTACATCAGGGCCACGTCGGATCCCTTGGATCGCTGCATGTCGATGGCCAGAATCTCGATCTCGAGTTTTCGACGGCCGTCCGGGTAAAGGTTCGTCACGGTGACCGCGAAGTCCTGCCCCAACACGACCGAGTGCAACTCTTCCTCCCCACGGCCGGTCTCCGAGTCCGTGTTCACCGTCATGTCCAGCCGGAGCAGATAGCGAAACCCCGGCTTCCACTCTGTTGGAAGGGTGAGGGGGGGATCCGAGCGTCTCCCGGTGATCTCCGGCTCTCGTTCGCCGCCGGAACGCCGACACCCGGTCAACGCCAAGCCGAGAAACACGCCGGCCACCGTCCATTGCCAAAGAGAATTCACGCGCATCATTCACCTCCTAACACCCCGGCCAACGCGGGGGTTTCGACTTTTCCTGCGGCCGCCTGCATTGACCATCGTCATTGGATCGGGGCACGAGCGTGCGGGGCACCCTAGACTTCTGGTCGGGAAGCTCAAGACGCAAAAGGCCCGATGCCGGCCTTCCGCGGCTTCGATGGCTTGCGCCCCTTCTCAGAGGCGCCTGTTCCTCGGGCCGCCCCGAAAGCCCCTCCTCAAGCAAACTGCAGTTTCGTGATGGCGGCCTCCGGATCCCAGCCGCGGGTGGGCTTGCTGGTGATGGAGGCGACCTCCTTGATCGAAATCTGCCGACCGCGTGTTTTGGGGCCCTTCACCTCGACCTCGCCGGGCTGGCAGGTCTGCTGGTTGACCTTTTGGTAGGGCGCCGGTTTGTAGCGGATGTAAAGTTCGGCCGGCGTGTCCGGCTCGAAGAAGAGCACCTTCGATTTGGGGGGGATGCACTGATAGACCTTGTTCAGGATGGTGCCGCCGAAGGTGAACCGTTTGAGATAAGTCGCCTCGCGGTTGGTGTAGGCCAGCGTGAACACGCGATCGCGCTCCGGCAGGCCACAATAGACCAGGTCCGGTCCCACGAAGAGCTTCTCCGGCAACTCGGTGACCTTGTAGTGACCGTCTTTGAAAACCAGCAGCAGTTTGTCGAACCTGGTGCAGTCCAGCTTGAACTCGTCGCCGGACACCTTGTAGCCGACGTAGCCGCTCTCGCGGTCGTAAGCCACCTTGAACGCCTTGAAGGCGACCTCGCGCGCGTCCACTTCGTCGTAGCGGCTGCTGCGGGTGAGCCGCGGATAGAGCGGCCCGTACTTCTCCAGCAGCCCTTCGAGGTGGCCGATGACGTAGCGCGTGAGATGCTTGAGGTTCTTGCGCGTCTCGGCCAGTTCGGCTTTGACCTGCTCGATCTCTTCGCGGTGGCGGTGGATGTCGAAGAGTGAGATGCGCCGGATGCGAACCTGGAGCAGACGCTCCACGTCGGCGTCGGCGAGTTCGCGGATCAACTCTCTGCGGAAAGGGCGGAACCCCTCGTGCACGGCCGCCACCACGGCTTCCTGGGTCCGGCACTGCTCGATCTTCTTGTAGATACGTTCCTCGATGAAGATGCGTTCAAGCGTGCGGAAATGGAGATTGTCCTGGAGATTGCCCTCTTTCAGCTCCAGTTCCCGCTTGAGCAACGCCACCAGTTGCTCGGTGTTGGCGCGCAGCACCTCGGAGACGGTCATCTCCACCGGCCGGTTGTCGCGGATCACGACGATGCGGCTGGCAATGGAGACTTCGCAGTCGGTGAAGGCGTAGAGGGCATCGATCAATTGCTCGGCGCTGACGCCGCTCGGGGCCTTGACCTCGATCTCGACTTCCTCGGAGGTGAAATCGTTGACACTGCGGACCTTGATCTTGCCCTTGCGTGAGGCGTCCTCGATGGAAGCGATGAGCGAGTCGGTGGTGGTGGTGGGCGGGATCTCCGTGATGACCACGGTCGAGTCGTCCTTGGCCCTGATGCGGGCGCGTACCTTGATCGTGCCGCGGCCGTCATCGTATTCGCGGGCGTCCATCAGGCCGCCGGTCTGAAAGTCGGGTAGCACTTTGAACGGCTGCTTCTTGAGGATGGCGATCTGTGCCTGGAGCAGCTCCGGGAAATTGTGCGGCAGGATGCGGGACGACAGTCCCACGGCAATGCCCTCGGTGCCGAGCATGAGCAGCAACGGGAGTTTCGAGGGCAGCGCCACCGGTTCCTTGTTCCGGCCATCGTAACTGGGAACGAACTCGGTGATCTCGTCGTTGAAAATTTCGTTCCGGGCCAGCTCCGTGAGCCGGCATTCGATGTAGCGGGGGGCCGCCGGAGGGTCCCCGGTGAAGATGTTGCCGAAGTTGCCCTGGCCTTCGATGAGGTACCGCTTGTTCGCCAGCACCACCAGCGCGTCGCCGATCGAGGCGTCGCCGTGCGGGTGAAACTGCATGGCATGGCCGACCACGTTGGCCACCTTGATGAAGCGCCCGTCGTCCTTGTCCCGCAGGGCCCAGAGGATGCGTCGCTGCACCGGCTTCAAACCGTCCGCGAGGTTCGGAATGGCACGGTCCCGGATGACGTAGGAGGCGTACTCGAGAAACCCGCGGTCCACGCGCCGGTGCAGGGCTAGTTCGACCTTGGTGGGCTGGAGAGGCGCGCGCGGGGCGGGTGCCTCGCCGGTCTCGATGTGATGGCCGTTGCCGCCGCCGCTGCCGTTGGCGGACGGTGGCGGCCTCTTGATGGCGTCGGATTTCTTCGCGTCACTCATTGCGATGCGCGAGGACTAAATCAGATCGCCGGCAGATCGCGCAAGGGGTGGCTGCGGGCGGGCAAGATTCCGTTTGCATTTCTCGGCGCCTCTCCTTGAATCCGCGGTGACTTGAGACGGCACGATCTGAATCTCACGACCTTGGCGTTCCTCGCCGGTTTGCTGGTGTTCTTCAGCCTGTTCCTTTTCTATCCGGTCGGGCGGCTCTTGCGGGGCGCGTTTGTCGATGCGGACGGCTTCGGTCTCCGTTACTTCGGGTTGTTGCTATCCAGCCCGCTCCACCGCGAGTCCCTGGCCAACAGCTTCGCTCTGGCCTTGCTGACCACCGCCGGCACCACGCTGTTGAGCCTGCCATTGGCGCATTGGATCACCCGCTACGAGTTCCGGGGCAAGACCGTGTGGAGCGCGCTCCTGTTGCTGCCAATGGTGATGCCGCCCTTCGTCGGCGCCATCGGCCTGCGCCAGCTTCTCTCCCGCTACGGCTCGCTCAACCTGCTGCTGATGGAGGCCGGGCTGATTGCTCCCGACGCGCCGATCGACTGGCTGGGCGCAGGCGGTTTCTGGGGCATCGTGGCGCTCCAGATCCTGAACCTCTATCCGATCATGCTGCTGAACGTCTCTGCGGCCATGGCGAATGTCGATCCGGCCCTGCGCGAGGCGGCCGAAAACCTCGGCGCGGGTCCGGGGCGGCTGTTTCGCACCATCACGCTGCCGTTGATCCTGCCGGGCTGGTTCGCGGGAGCCATCATTGTGTTCATCTGGGCGTTCACGGATCTGGGGACACCGCTCATTTTCGGCTACTCGCGCGTGGTGCCGGTGCAAATCTTCGATGGTCTGAACGAGATCAACACCAATCCGATGGGCTACGCGCTCGTCGTCTTCGTGCTGGCGCTGACCGTGGTGCTTTTCGTGGTCAGCAAATACTTCCTCGCCCGCCGGCGCTACGAGATGATCGCA
>DATLZF010000446.1:0-7287 GCA_035574135.1 Candidatus Methylomirabilota bacterium | reverse complement strand
CACATCCAGATCGCGATACCGCCGCAACGCTCCATCCTCGCCCCGCTCGATGACCTGGTGAAAGTATGTGTCATCCGCGAAGGCGCGCAGGGCTTCGCGGGCAGGCGCCGTGGGCCACATTTTCAAGGCGGAGCTCAAATGGATTTTGCTGATCCGGACGCCGTGTGCATCGAACCGGCGCAGGACCTCCCTCGGTTCTTCGAACTCGACCGCCAAATGGCAGGTGTCGTAGTTGACCCCGAGGTGGCGATCCAGGCGCGGATCGCCGGGACGCCGGGCGCGGAGTTGCTCGATGAATTGCACCGTCTCGGCGCTGGTTTCGAGGAAGCACAACGGCTCCGGTTCCAGACCCAGGTGCAGGAGCTTGCCGGTGCGTTCGCTCAATCGGGCCACGTGTTCGACGCACTGCCAGAGTCCCTCGATCATGGCTGCGACCTGCTCCGGGCAGGTGATGAACTCCTTGAACGAGCCCGGCACCGTGCTCACGCTGCCCTCGACGCCGGGCGGCACGAGCTCCGCCAGAAGGTCGAAAAGGCGGTTTGTGTAAGCCAGGCGCTCCGGCCTGGTCCAGTCCGGTGCGTAAACCTGCTCCTTCACCCGCGTGCCATGGAAGCGCCCGTAGGGAAAGCCGTTGATCGTGAAAACGTAGCAGCCCTCGCGATCAAGCCAGCGTCGAAAGGCTGCCAGCGGCGCCGGTTCGCTCAGTTCCCGCGCCGCCTCTTCGCTCAGGCGCAGGCCGATGGCGTAAGGCGCGCCCGGGCTAACGCGATCCCGCACGGCCAGCGTGTATCGCTGCAACGAATCCAGAGTTTCCGCCCACGTCTGGCCGCGGTGAATGTTCGTACAGTAGGCGAGATGCAGCCCGTGGTTCAGTTTCACGCCGCTGATTGAAGCGAAAAGCCGGGCCAAGGCGAAGCGGGAAATCCACGACGACCCGGCGTTGGGGCCGTGAGCCCACGGACCGACCACGGCACGCCCGCCAAGAAAGGGATCACCGGATGAGAGGGCCCACGCCCCGCAGCGACTCGGGATTCATCCCCCGCGCCCGCAAGGTTCGCAGGCTCAATGCCGCGTGGCGCTTGGCCAGACGCACACCGTTCTCATCGGTGAGCAACTCGCAGTGGTAGAAGGCCGGGGGCGTCAAGCCCAGCGCCCGGTAGAGCAGAATCTGCCGTGCCGTGGAGACCAGCAGATCCGCGCCCCGCACCACCTCCGTGATCCGCATCGCCGCGTCGTCCGCCACCACCGCCAGTTGGTAGGATGGCACGTCATCCTGCCGCCACACGATGAAATCGCCAAAATCGCGTCCGGCCACGAACTGGCGCGGCCCCTGGGCACCGTCCACAAACGCGATGACCTCTCCATCAGGCACCCGAAACCGCCAATGAGACGCGAGCCGAACGCGGCTCGAAGCGGCGCCGTCGCGCTGCGACTCAAGTCCCGGTTGGGGAAAGTCAGCCGCAGGCCGGGCCCGGCACGTGCCGGGATACACCGGTTCTTCATCCCCGGCATGGGGAGCCTGCGCCGCCCGCTGGACGTCCCGGCGTGAACAGGTGCAGGGATACAGGTGTCCTCCGGCCAGAAGTTTCTGAAATGCCTCCAGGTAAACGCCGCGGCGGGCGCTCTGCTCGTACGGCCCGAATGGCCCGCCACAGTCCGGGCCCTCTTGCCACCGGCAGCCGAACCACCGCAGGTCCTCGATCATCGCCGCCACGAACTCGGGCCGGCAACGATCCGGGTCCAGATCCTCGTTGCGCAGAACCAGCGTACCGCCGGCCGCGCGAGCCCGCTCGTGGGCCGTCCAGAAGGTCCGCGCGTGGCCCAGGTGCAAGTAGCCGGTGGGCGACGGCGCCAGCCGGCCGCGGTAGCCCGGAGGGGTAGCAGGGTCGGAAGTCACGGCACGGCGATTGAGCAGGAGTGGCCCGGACCAGGGCAACTCGAAAACGCAATCCCGCAATTCCCGCCTTGCCGGAGCGGTCTCCGGGCGATTCACTGGCGGCATGAAGCACACCCCGTCTTCCGCTCCGGCGATCGTCGGTTCCGGTTCGTTGGATCGTCGCACCTTTCTCGCCGCTTCGGCTCTCGCCGCGGCCGCGCTGCCGCTGGTGCAGCCCGCCCTGGCGGCCTCGCCCGCAGCCTCCCGGCGCATCAAGCTGGGCATCTCCTCCTATTCCTACTGGCATTTCCGGGAGCCGAAGGTTTCCATCGAGACGGTCATCGACAAGGCGGCCCACCTGGGCGTCGAGGGCGTGGATATTCTGCATCGCCAGATGGACGTGCCCGAGAAGGACCCGTTGACGCCCGCGCATCGGACCTACTTCCAACGACTCAAACGGCACGCCTTTGTCAATGGTATCGATCTCATTGCCCTGTCCATTCACCAGGATTTCGTCGATCCCAGCCCCGAATACCGCCAGCAACAGATCGACCACACCCTCAAGTGCATCGAGATCGCCTACCAACTGGGCATTCCGTGCATCCGGCTCAACTCGGGACGGTGGAACACGGTGCCCTCGTTTGACCGACTGATGGAGCTGCGCGGCGAGGAACCGAACCTGCCCGGCTACACCGAGGACGACGCCTTTGGCTGGTGCATCGGGTGCATCGAGAAGTGCCTGCCCCGGGCGGCCGAGTGCGGAGTGATCCTCGCCTTGGAAAATCACTGGGGGCTGACGCGCACGCCGGAAGGCGTGTTGCGCATCCTCAACGCCATTCCCTCCCCCTGGCTGGGCGCGCTCATCGACACCGGCAACTTCCTCGAAGACCCGTACGCCAAACTGGAAATGATGGCTCCGAAGACAGTCTTCGTGCAGGCCAAAACCTACTTTGGCGGCGGCGAGTGGTACACCCTCGACCTCGACTACCCTCGCATCGCCCGCATCCTCCGCGCCGTGAACTACGCCGGCTACGTCTCGCTGGAGATGGAGGGCAAGGAACCGGCCGACACGGCCGTGCCCAAGAGCATTGAACTCCTGCGCAAGGCCTTCGCCCTGTGAGCGGGCGCGCATCGGCATTGCCCGGGCACGATTGAACGGATAGCGTCACGTCGTGGCACCCTCGAGCGCCAGCACGATCTCCGGAGCCTTCACCGACTCCAGCAACGGACCGACCTCCGTCGCGCCCAGCCCGCTGCTGATGGCACAGCTCGCACGCTTGCGCCGGCATCACACGGCGGTTGCCACATTGACCGGCCTGGCCCTGGCGGCCGTGGTGGGGATCGAGCTGCTGGCGCTGGCGCTGTTTCTCGACTGGTGGCTGGAACTGCCCTGGCTGGCACGGCTTGTTTCGCTCGGAGCGCAAGTCGGCATCCTGGGCTTCATTCTCGTCCGCTACGTCGCGCGCCCCATCTGGCAGCAACCCTCCGACGATGAGTTGGCGCTACTGGTCGAACGGCATCGCCCCGAGTTCCGCAGCCGGCTGATCTCGGCCGTCCAGTTTGCCCGGCCGGGCGCCATTCCCCCCGGCGCCTCGACGACCCTGGCCGCCGCCGTGGTGGCCGAGGCCGAGCGCCTGGCGACGCCGTTGGATTTCCGCCACGCGATTTCGACCCAACGCCTGCGCCAGCTCGGCGTGCTGGCCATTCTGATTCCCCTGCTGGCGCTCGGGGCGCTCTGGAGTGGACGCGAGGTGGCCGTGCCTCTGCTCCAGCGCGCCCTTCTCTCCACCGTGCCCGTGCCCCGGAAAACGCGCGTCATCGTGCCCGAAGGCAACCGCACCATTGGACGCGGTGACGCGGTGCGATTGGAGGCGTTCGCCGAAGGCGTGCTGCCCACGGGAGGCCGCGTCGAGGTGCGACAGCCTGGCCGCCGGCCCCAGGTCTTCCCGTTGGAACGTAATCGCGAGAACCCGCGTCACTTTGGTCGGACGATCGAGAACGTGCAGGACTCGTTTCGCTACCAGATTTTCCTGCACGATGGCGTCAGCCCGGTCTTCGAGGTGCGGGCATTACCGCGACCGACCGTTGCCAGCCTCGAGTGTGCACAGGAGTTCCCGGCCTACACCGGTTTGAAGGCTATGCGCCGCAATCTGGGAGATCTGAACCTCCTGGCCGGCAGCGTCCTGAAACTTCGCGTCACGGCCACCAAGGACCTCCAGGCGGCCGCGCTCCGGTTGGTGGGACCCAATCGCGAGCTGCCCCTGCAAGTGTCCGACGCCAACCGCCGCGAGGTGACGGGCCAGTTCACGGTGCCCACCAACGGGCTCACCGGCTTCTCCGTGCGCATGCTCGACACGGAAGACATGGAATCCCGCGATGCCGCCGTGTACCGAGTGGAAGTGCTCCCCGACAAGCCACCGGTCGTCCGCTTGACTCATCCCGAGCGCAAGGAGGAACTGGTCACCCGCTACGCCACCCTGCTGCTCGGGCTCACCGCTCAGGACGACTTCGGCCTCGCGCGACTCCAGCTTCACTACAAGATCAGCACCGTCGATGGCGGGGCCGAGAAGATCATCGAGCTCGACCTTGAGGATCAGCGGCCGCGGCAGATCAGCCGGCGCTTCCCGTGGAACCTGGGAGAGTTCCGGCCGCTCCTGGCCGAGGGCAGCGTCATCGAGTTCTGGCTCGAAGCCCACGACATCAACGACACCACCGGACCCGGTGTCGGCCGGTCGGAACGACAACTGGCGCGGGTGGTCAGCCAGGCCGAAAAGACCGCCGACCTGCTCAACCGGGCCAGCGACGCCTTGAGCGGCATCGGCGACGTGGCGCTCGATCAGGAACGCCTCAACCGCAGCCTCGGCGCCATCATCCGCGAGAAAGCCGGAATGTGATCCCCTGCCCCGGCTCGCCTTCAGAAACGAAACGTGAACACCGCCGCGATGGAGTGGGTGGTGATCCCGTTCATCCGCGCCGTCTCGGTGGCACCGATGATTGAGTCCGCCTCCCATTCGACATCGCCGGTCACGGAAAACTTGTAGGCGATGCCGGCGCTCATTTGCGGACTGATCTGGTAGCGCAGGCCGCCGAAGGCCTGGTACGTCCACGTCAGATCCCCTGCCGAACCGTCCAGGGTCGTGCCGCCCAGGGTGAAGTTGTCCCCGGTGATCACGTTGACCGAACCGCCACCCCCGGCGCCGATATAGGGCACGAGCCGCGTACGGTTCGGCCACTGGAAAACGACGTTCACCAGAAACGGCGCCTGGGTGAAGGACAGGTCGTCGGCGTCCGTCGAGCCTTCCACCGAATCGACGGTGTTGAACACCACTCCCAGCTCGCCCTCGGCGGCAAACCAGTCAGTGACGCGATAACCCACCGCCGCATCCAGCCGGACTCCCGTATCCAATTTCACCTTGTTGTTGTCCACCGCCTCGCCGAAAAACTCGGTCAGTTCCGTGTCTTCAGACAACGCCGCGCCCAGCCCGCCCCGGATGTAAAGCCGCGAGGTTGCTTCACCGTCGGCCGCGCCGACGTCCGTGGCCGCCAGCACGCACCCGGCCAGCAGACCGGCCTTCAGCAGATGCTTCCGTGTTTTCATAGGTGTTGCTGATTCGTTGATGGCTTGCTTCCTGGAACCGGAGCGAGGATGCGTTGGAGCCCGCCGAAATCAAGCGCAACCCGGAGCCGGCACCGGCGGGGTGCCCGCGGAGCCGGCGTCGAGCCATGCCGATGGCCCATCGGCCGCAGGCGGGCACGCTCGATCCGCGCGCCCAATCGGCGTTCGGCCTTCCCACCGCCCCGCGTTGAACGGCCCTGCGGAACGCACCTGGACAAGTGAGGCTGTTTGACACGACTCGCCGCTCTGCGACAGTCTCGCGCATGAGCTCAACGTTCCCCCTCTTGGTCGCGCTGCTCGTCCTCGCCGGGACCGGGTGCCGCAGCACCTATTACGCGGTCTATGAAACCTTCGGGGTCCATAAAAGGGATCTGCTCAAGAACCGGGTGGTGGAGGCCCGGGACGAGCAAAAGGCGGCCGGGGAGGAATTCAAGGACGCGTTGACCCGCCTGAAGGAGATTACTGGCTTTGAGGGAGGCAATCTTGAAAAGGCCTACAACCAGCTCAAAGCCGACTTCGACGATTGCTCGGCCCGCGCCGAGTCCGTGCGGACGCGCATCAAGAGCATGGAAACCGTGGCCGGCGATCTCTTCGCGGAGTGGGAGAAGGAAATCGGGCAGATCTCCACGGACTCCCTGAAGACCGCCAGCCGCCGCCAACTCGACGATACCAAACGCCGCTACCAAGACCTGAGCAGCGCCCTCAAGAAAGCCGAGTCCAGCATGGCGCCCGTGCTGACGCAGTTCCGCGACTACGTGCTTTACCTCAAGCACAACCTCAACGCCCAGGCCATTGCCTCGCTCAAGGGCGAGGCCGCATCCATCCAGACGGAAATCTCCAAACTCATCACCGAGATGAACATCTCCATCGCCCGCGCCGACGAATTCGTGAAGGCGATGGACTAATCCGCCCCGGCGAATGCCCGGCCACCGGGCCGCCCCGCCTTGCGCCACGCCGATCCCCCCGGAAACTCAAACTCCCGGCACGATTCCTCCCGCATCTCGGTGCTGTAGCCCGGGCGGACGGGCAGTTGATAGCAGCCATCCCGAATCACGACCGGATCGACAAAGTGCTCGTGCAGGTGATCGACATACTCGATCACCCGGTCCTCCAATCGCCCGCTGACGGCGATGTAATCGAAGATGGACAGGTGCTGGACGTGTTCGCACAGGCCCACACCGCCGGCGTGAGGGCAGACCGGAACGCCGAACTTTGCCGCCAGCAACAGCACGGCCAGGATTTCGTTCACGCCGCCCAGCCGGCAGGCGTCGATCTGGCAGACCCCGATCGCCCGGGCCTGCAAGAGCTGTTTGAACATGACGCGATTGTGGACGTGCTCGCCCGTGGCCACCACGATGCCCAGCGGCTCCAGCGCCCGCGCCACCGCTGCATGGCCCAGCACGTCGTCCGGACTCGTTGGCTCTTCGATCCACCACGGACGGAACGGCGCCAGTTCCTTCATCCAGCCGATGGCCGCCGGCACATCCCACACCTGATTGGCATCCACCATCAGCCGGCGCTCCCAGCCAATCTCTTCGCGGATGATCCGGCAGCGACGGATGTCGTCCGCCAGATCGCGGCCCACCTTGATCTTGAAGTGGGACCAACCGGCGGCCACCGCTTCGCGGCACAGGCGACGGAGCTTGTCATCCGAGTAACCGAGCCAGCCGGCCGAAGTCGTGTAGGCGGGATAGCCGCGCCGCCGGAGTTCCGCCACGCGCCCGGCCCTCGATGGCGCCAGCCGGCGCAGCCACTCCGTGGCCTCCGCCGGCGTGATGGCATCGCTGAGATACCG
>DATLZF010000445.1:0-2648 GCA_035574135.1 Candidatus Methylomirabilota bacterium | reverse complement strand
CCTCTCCTTCAACATCACCGACGCCGAGTCCCGCTCGGGCAGCGGCTCCTTCACGCTTAACGTTCAGTCGGCGCCGTGCTGGGACGAGACGGCCAACGGCGGCGGCGATGCCGGCGAGTTCACCACCAACCCGCAGACGACCACAGGGAGCGGAACCCTCTGCTCCATCGCGGGCACGCTCGGCGCGAGCGACGCGGACCTCTACGTCATCGAGATCTGCGACGCCGCCAACTTCCTGGCAACGACATCAAACTCCTACACCACCTTCGACACCCAGTTGTGGCTCTTCCAACTGAATGGCGCCGGCGTCGTCGCCAACGACGATGACCCGCTGGGCGGCCTCACGTCCCGCATCACGAGCACCTTCATCCCGGGCAATGGCACGTACCTGCTGGGCATCTCCCGCTACAACCGCGACCCGCTCAGCGAAACCGGCCAACTCATGTGGAACAACACGCCCTTCAACGTCGAGCGCACGCCCGACGGTCCCGGAGCCGGCGGCACGCTCTCGTCGTGGACCGGCACCACCACCGGCGGCGCCTCGTACCGGATTTTCCTCACCGGCGCGTGCTTCCCCGGCCCATCCTGCGACCCCGACGTGAACTGCGACGGCTCCGCCGACGGGTTCGACGTCGAGGCCATGGAGCAGGCGGTCGGCGGCGACATGTCCAACTTCTGCCAGGCCGACGCCGACTTCAACGGCGACGGCTCGGTGGACGGGTTCGACGTGGAGAGCGTCGAGCAGGTCGTCGGTGGTGCCCCCTGCCCGTAGGACGCCCGGAGAAAACCGCAACACACCCTCTTGATCCAGCCAAGACCCCGGGGGCTCGCCCGGGGTCTTGTTTTTTCTTCTCAGTTCAATCAACAACGAAGTTGGCCTGTGGAGCCGCGAAGGATGCAACCGGAAAGATCCTCGCCGCGCGTTTGCAATTCGTTCGCAGACGGAACTTACCGATCCGGATCACGCTCCGGGCACGTTTGAATTCGCTTGCAATGCCGTGATGTTCTGGTACATTGCAATGTGGTTGTGATGGGGGTCGCACCCGCACTCGACGGGGCGGTTCATGGATGTGTGTGCTCCAGTCTGCTCTGCGCGGGGCAAGGTAGCGGCCGGCCGTGTCAGGTCGTGCGCAATTATCCACATCGTGGTGGTCGGCAAATCCCGGTGAATCGGCAGGCCAGCAACGCTCGGCAGAGCACGCGTGGCTTTGTTTGTGGAGTTCGGGGTGTTCGCATGCAGGGGCCTTGGCCCCGACAGCAAAAGAGGAGTACTTGCGATGAAGAAGTGCGTGGCTTTGGGATTGTGTGCAGGCCTCGCCGCAACGGCCGGCGTGGCCCTTGGGCAGGAACTCTTGACTGGGGTGCCCTTCGGAGGAGAAGTGCGCGTCGTCCCGGTCAGCGGGCCCGGTGGCTACAGCGGGCGCGCGGTCCAGCCGGTGTATGACAACTACACCGGCGTCTTCGGCAACGGCGGGGTGTACTTCCTCGGCAACAACAACATGATCGCCGAGGACATCTCCTTCGTCGGCAGCCCGTGGAACGCCATTACGGGGCGCATCATCACCGAGATGACATTCACGGTGGTCGTGCTCGGAGCCGTCCCCGCAGGGCCGGAGGACATCATCATCAACTTCTGGGATGAGGACGATGTCGTCTACACCGGCACGGGCGGCACCGGCACGAACATGATCAATGCCGCGTCGGTTCCCATCGCCTCGTACCGGATCGATTCGACCGGGCTGACAAATGGGTTCGTGTGGGCCCTCACGACCGCCATCAGCGTTGCCGTTCCTGACGATGACAACGGCGTCTTCATGCAAGCCGCCTGGGTGCAGGACGGCGCCGTTCCGGCCGTCGGCTGGCACGACATGACGGGTATCCTGTATGAGCCATGCCCCTCGGGCAACCTGCGAGGTTTGGCCTTCTCCACGTACAGCATGGCAGGCCCGGGCGGCAACCCCGCCACGGTCGGTTCGACGGCCCTGTCTTACGGGCGAGACATGCTGACGGCAACGATGTGCCCGAACGCTGGCCTCCTGATAGGCAACATCGGCCCGGTGACGGCCGGTGACAACGAACACCGCCAGATCGTGGCGAACGTTCCCGCCACGGGCGGCACGCCCAAGCAACTCGGCTACGTTTGCCGCCTCCAGGGCGATGTTCCTCCGCCGCCCCCGCCGCCTCACACCGACCTCGGCTGCATTGCAGATGGCACAACCGTGGTCAACAATCCGGGCGGCAATAGTGTTGACTGGTACCGCATCTGCCTGAACGCAGCGGTCGCCGACCTCGACCTCAAGATCCTCAACATCGATTCAGAGGGATCGGCCGCCGGCGTGGCCATGGCACTCTTCCGCGACGATGGCGCGCTCGCGACGATCGACAGTGCGGACGATGACGACGGCTCGGGCACCAATGCTCAGTTGACCTATGGCGTCGGACGCCTTGCCGCCGTCGGTGATGGCCGCCAGTACGACGGGCGCGACGGCCAGCTCGCGGCCGGCACCTACTACCTCGCTGTTGCGCCGGACGGCTCAACGTTCGGCGGCGGTTTCACCGCCAACTCGTCGGGGACCAACAGCGCCTTCACGCTCAACATCTTTACGAACGTCAACAGCAGCCCACCGCCGGCGCACGTCACCCCGCTG
>DATLZF010000444.1:0-3910 GCA_035574135.1 Candidatus Methylomirabilota bacterium | reverse complement strand
GAGCGCCGTTTCGTGCGGGAACTCTGCGATTACGTTCGTTTCCCCAGCGTGTCAGCCCAGCCGCGGCACCGGAAGGATGTGGTCGCGTGCGCCAAATGGCTCCACGAACACTGCCGGCGCATCGGCCTGGAATCCGAGCTGTGTCGGACGCCGGGTAACCCCGTGATCCTGGCCCGCACGCCGCGCCGCAGTGGCACCCGCCGTCCGCATTTCCTTGTTTATGGCCATTATGACGTGCAGCCACCGGAACCGCTGGAACTCTGGCACACGCCGCCCTTCGAACCGACTCTGCGGCGTGGCGCGGTGTTTGGCCGGGGCGCCAGCGATAACAAGGGCCAGCACCTCGCCCACTTGAACGCGGTCGAGGCCTACCTCAAAACCGGCACGCCTCTCCCCTGCGACCTGACCTTCCTCATCGAGGGCGAGGAGGAAGTGGGCAGCCGCGGACTGGGCGCCTTCCTGAAGGCCCGCCGCAACGATCTGCGCTGCGATGGGATCGTCATTTCGGACAACGGCATCCCCAGCCCGAAGCTGCCGGCGCTGACCTACGCGCTGCGGGGCATCCTCGCCCTGGAGGTTACCGTGCACGGGCCGTCCCGCGACCTGCACTCGGGCATTTACGGCGGCGCGGTGGACAACCCGGCCATGGTCCTCTGCCAGATGCTCGGGCAACTGCGCGATTCCTCCGGGCGTCTGACCGTCCCGGGCATCTACGACGACGTGGCACCGTTGAGCCGCTACGAGCGCCAGCAACTGGCCCGTTTGCCCCAGCGGGATGGAGCCCTCCGGCGGTTCCTCGGCGTGCGTCGGTTGTTCGGCGAACGGGGCTTCTCCACCACCGAGCAACGTTCGGCCCGACCCACCATCGAGATCAACGGCCTGACGAGCGGTTACCAGGGCGAGGGCAGCAAGACGATCATCCCCGCCTGGGCGCGGGCCAAGATCACCTGCCGCCTGGTGCCCAACCAGACGCCTGCCCGCGTCCGTCGCCTGCTGGTGCAGCATCTCAAACGCCTGTGTCCGCCGACGGTGCGGCTCGAGATCACGGCCGGCCATGGCGGCGAGCCCTACCTGGTGTCGCCGCGCGGTGCCCGGGCACAGGCCGCGCTGCGTGCTCTGGAAGCCGCCTTCCACGCCCGACCGGTGCTCATGCGCGAGGGCGGCTCGATTCCCATCGTCAACGAGTTCAAGCACGTGCTCGGCGCGGACACGTTGCTGCTGGGGTTGGCGCTTCCGGACGACAACCCGCATTCGCCCAACGAGAAGTTCGATCTCGAATGCTACCGCAAGGGCATGCGCCTCGGTGCCCACCTCTGGCCCGAACTGGCGCGGGCCTGACCTTGAGCGCCGCCTTTTGGCCGATCACGAAGTCGATCTGACCGAAGCGGCTTGGTGCCTGCATCGCCCGCGGCAACGGGCGGGTCAGCGCGCGGTGGTCAGCGGAGGTTGAGTCGAGGCGGCCGGGTTGTGACCGCCCAGCGCGCCGAGTTGCATTCCGTCCGGCTGGTCGCGTCTGGTGGTTCGTCCGGCAACCGGATTCCGGAGCTGCCGGAGGCAGGTCGGCCGGGAACCGTCCGCCGGATTCGCAGCCTTCCAGCCCGGTGGCGGGGCGAACGGAAATGCACTACTGTCCCCGCGTTGATCCGCCGGATGAGAACGTTGTGAGAAGTCCTGGTCCCATGGAAGTGCCGAGGTTCCCTGCCATCTCCGTGTTGCTCCTGCTGTGGCAGGCCGGAGTCCTGCCGATCCTGGCGTTTGAGCAACCTCATCACCGCGAACTGGCCAATGTGGACCGGCGATTGGAAGCCATGCCGGCCGTTCGGATGCCGCCCGCCGCGAGGCTCCAGGCCGCGGCGGCTCTTCAACGGGTGGAGCCCGGGGCCGCCGTGGCCCTCGATGAGATTACGGACGCCCCGCGGCACGTCGCCGCCCGCCGGGGTTACCTGACCGGGCCGGCGGGCGAGGGCCGCAGTGTGACACCCGAGACGGCGCGCCGCGTTGCGGCGGACGATCCGCACCGGCCGGTGAAGACCTTCCTGATGCAGCATGCGCGGTTGTACGGGCACGACGCCCGCGTGCTTGAGGCCGCCCGCGTGATCCGGGATTACCGCGTGGGCCCGGCCGGATTGCGCACCACCGTCTGGCAGCAGGAACTGGACGGGGTGCCGATCTTCGACGCGCTGATGGTCGGGCATGCCACGGCACGCGACGAACTGGTGAGCCTGTCGAGCGGTTTCATCGCTGATCCGACCGAAGCGGCCCGGCCGGGGCGCGGGCGGATGGAAGGGCCGTTGCTGAGTCCGGCGATGGCCGTGCAGCTTGCCGCCGAAGCCATCGAGGAACCGCTGGATGCAGGCGAGATCGAGGCGCTGGATCCGCAGCCGGCGGGCGCCGTGAGGCGCCAACGGTTTCGCGCGGGCGCGCTGCCCGCCCTGGCGGAGGCCATGCTGGTGTGGCTGCCGCTGGATGGCGCCACGCTGGTGTTGTGCTGGCAGGTCGAGTTGACCCGGCGGGTGGGCGGAGAGCGCTTTCGCGTCGTGCTGGATGCGCGCACGGGCGATCTGTGGGTGCGGCGGTGTCTGACGGTGTATCTCACGGCCGCCAGCTACCGGGTGTTTACGAGTGACAGCCCGTCGCCCTTTTCGCCCGGGCATGCGACGCCCGCGACCAATCAGCCGCCCCTGGTGCCGCGCTCGTTGGTGACGTTGGCCGCGCTGTCCACCAATGCCTCCCCCATCGGCTGGATCCACGATGGCGCCAATGAAACCCGTGGCAACAACGTCCATGCCCATCTGGATCGCAACGCGGACGACCAGCCCGACCTGCCCCGGCCGCAGGGTGCGCCGTTCCGCGTGTTTGACTTCCCGGTCGATCTCGAGGCCGCACCGGCCGCGTACGGCGCGGCCAGCGTGGTGCAGTTGTTCTATTGGTGCAACTGGATGCACGACCAGCTTTACGAGCTGGGTTTCACCGAGGCGGCCGGCAACTTCCAGAAGGACAACTTCGGCCGCGGCGGCCTGGGCAACGACCCCATGCTGGCCGATGCGCAGGACGGCTCGGGCTTCAACAATGCCAATTTCACGCCGTCGCCCGATGGCGTGCCCGGGCGCATCCAGATGTTCCTCTTCAACGGTCCCGAGCCGGATCGGGACGGCGGCTTGGACGCCGAGATCATCCTGCACGAGTACGCGCACGGCCTGAGCACGCGCCTGGCGGGCGGTGGCGGAGGGCTGAACGCGCTGCAAAGCGCGGGATTGGGCGAGGGCTGGTCGGATTTTTACGCCCTGGCCATGTTGAGCGAACCGGGCGACGACCCGGATGCTGCCTACGCCATGGGCGGCTATGCCACCTACCAGTTCGCCGGGCTGATGGAAAACTACTACTTCGGCATCCGGCGCTATCCGTACTCGACGGACCCGACCAGAAATCCGCTTACGTTCAAGGACATTGATCCTCTCCAGGCGGGGCCGCATCTGGGGATTCCGGCGAACCCGATTAATCCGTTCTCGCCGCTCTTCGCGAACGAGGTGCACGCCCAGGGCGAGGTCTGGTGCCTGGCGTTGTGGGAGGCCCGGGCCAACCTCATCCGGCAGCACGGCTTCGCCGCCGGCCAGCGGTTGATCCTGCAACTGGTCACCGAGGGCCTGCGGTTGTCGCCACTGAATCCCAACTTTCTGGAAGCGCGTGACGCCATCCTGCTGGCCGACCAGCTTCTGACGGAGGGGGCGAACTACGAGCTGCTCTGGGCGGCCTTTGCCAAGCGCGGGCTGGGCTTCAGCGCACGGTCGCCCGGCAGCTTCACCACGGTCGGGGTGGTGGAGGCGTTTGATCTGCCGGACGCCCTGCTGGTGTTTCCCGAACGGGGCTACGTGGCCAGCGGACCGGCCGGTGGACCGTTCGACGGCGGTTG
>DATLZF010000443.1:0-6680 GCA_035574135.1 Candidatus Methylomirabilota bacterium | reverse complement strand
CGGAGCGACATCCGCCGCAAGCGGTTGCCGGACGATGGTCGGATCGACCAATACGATCAGCTCCGCCGAGGCGCTGTTCGTTGCCTTGACGCCGTCAGCGACGCGACAGAAGTAAATGCCGCGATCCTCCAGGGACACGCTGGCGATGTTGAGGACCGGATCCGTTTGTCCCGGAAGCAACTGGCCGTTGCGATACCACTGATAGGTCACCGGCGGGGCCGTGCTGACCACGGCGACACTGAACGAGGCAGGCACTCCGACCCGGACCGCCTGCGTTACCGGCTGGGTCGTGAACCGCGGCGGGATCAGCAGCGTTACGGTGGCCGGCTCGCTGGCCACAGCGCCCGAGGCATTCAAAACGATGACATCATACACGCCCGCCTCCTCCGCGGGCACGGAGGGCACCACATAATCGGGCGCCACCGCGCCGAAGATGGGCGTGCCGTTGAGCCGCCACTGGTATGACAACGGCCCGGGCCCCGTGGCGCGAACGCTCAGCCGCAATTCATCGTAGGCCACGCTCGTCTGGGATTGCGGTTGCAGCGTGATCACGGGCACCGGCCCGCTGACATAGGAACTGCCCGGCGTTCGACCGGCCGGCGCCCAGTTGGCCGCGTCATTGCCGTAATCGCCCTCCACCCGGCGTTGCAACGTCGGTCCGATGCCATCGGCCGCGACCGGCCACGGAGCCGCATTGTCGTAGCGCACCCGTTCCACCAGGATGTAGGGCACGAAGCCGGCATCCGGCGCGGGGAACATCTGCGGCAGGTCCGGCCGCTCCAACTCGACGCTGTCGCCGTCATTGTCGAGTTCGCCCCGGAAAGGCCCGTAGATCGGGACCTCCTCGGGCACGCCATTGCGGAGCTTGAAGGCGTTCAAGGTGGCGGAGTCCGCCGGGTCGAAGCTCACCACCAGGCAATAGCCGTTCGGCGAGAGAGAGGTTCCCATCGGAAACTCGAAATCGACCGCATCCCGCAGCCGCCAGGTGTTGGTCGGAAACGCCGGATCGTACAACGGCACACTCACCTCCGAGAGATTGTGCAACTCGATGAATTCATCCACCTTGTTGTTGATGAGTTGCCCGTTGGGAACCCGGATGGCCACGGGATGGTAACTGATCTCGCTGATGACCACCGGCCCCACCTTGGGACCGCTGTTGGCCTGGCCGAGCGTGGGCGAGATCTGCGTCACAAAATGATCATCCCCCGTGCTCGTGACGTGCCGGCCGAAGGTGATCCCGTTCGCCTGGGCTCCGAAACCGAAGCCGTGAAAATAGCCGGAGAGTTCGCCGGCACCGTTGGCCGAGAACAGGTAGAGGTCATCGCCCCGCGAATTCAGCGCAAAGGCCCCGTCCCCGACCCCGAAGGAGTTGCTCTGGTAAAACACCTTGAACCCGCCGGCGCTGATCACCGTCCCATCCGGAATCCGGTACTTCTTCGGCGACGCGAAGCTGTCGGTCAAAAACCAGCCGCCAATGTCCACATCCCCCCCGGTCGGGTTCCACAGCTCCACGGCGTCACCCGGGCTGGGATCGGTGTGAGTCAAAGCTTCGTTAATGAGGATGCCCGGAATGACCGCGGGCGTGGGATCGTCCGCTCCGGGTGAACCGTTCACCGCGGCGCTGGCGCGCCAGACCGAATTCGAGCCCAGATCGCCCGGCGGCGTATGGGCGTCGGCCAGCACCAGAGAGAAGCCGGGGCCGTCGGTGATCCGATACCAGGCGTCGCTGTAACAGAAGTTGTGAATCGGCTCACGCAGCGGCCCTTCCAAAACCAGGCAGTCTCCGTCGTTGGCCAGGTTGTTGGAATACACTCCGAGGACGGTCGGTCCGCTGCCGTAACGACTTTGGAAGGCTGCGGCATGCCGAACCACCACGCCGGACTGCCCGGCACCCAGCATGACCGGCGGGAAGGTGAATTCAATGCCGCCCGAGATCCGGAAGCCGCCCAGGTCGAGCGCGGTTGACCCGATGTTCTTCACCTCCACGTATTCGAAGTTGTCCTGATCATTGGTGTCTCCATCCGGCGCCGGCGCGGGATGATACATGATCTCGGTGATGCGCAGCGCCGGCGTGGTCACCACATAGGTGGCCGACACGGGGCCGGACCACGGCGTCGAAAGCGGCGGCCGGTCCGTGCCAGTCATGTTGCGATGCTGGGGATGGAACGAGCGGGCTACCAGCCGGGCATTGTTGGTGATGGTGATGGTGACCGGGCCAAGGTTCGAGAAGGCGTTGGCCGCAATCCGCCCGTGTGGGGCCCGCGGGTCGGTGCCGTCGAGGGTATAGATGACATACGCCGTGTTGGTCGTACTGCCCGATCGGCTGGGGGGGGTCAGCGTCACGGTGGTGCCGGCCGGCACCATGCCCCCGGCGAAGCTCAGTAGCGGCCGGTCCAGAAGATTGGTATCGAGGAAGTCGAACCGTGCGCGAAACCACTCCCGCTTCCAGGCCACCTCGGTCTCGTAGGTGCCGCCGCTGGTGGTCAAAGTGTAGGTGCCATTGGCGTTGGCCGTGTAGCGACGAGGCGCCTGCCGCCAGCGGGCGAACTCGCGCGGGTAGGCGTTCGTCAACTGGGCCACGTTCTGATCAATCCGGGCGTTGATGTTCGTCATGTGGAACGGTCCGGCCCGCAGCTCCTGGTAGCGATCCACGTATCGCTGCCAGAAGTCGATGTCGCGGAACAGTCGTTGGAACCAGAAATTGGGCAGCGAACCGCCGGGGTTGAAGAAGTCGCTGCGATCGCCGGAACCGGTCCAGGTGCGCGGTTGCAATTCCCGACCATCGGTCGAACCCATGCAGCGGTCGCAATCCCACACGGGGCCGAACTCGATGCGTTTGTTGCGATCCTTGTAGAGGAAGCCGCTCAGGCGCACGGCATCGACGTTGAAAGCGGCCATGGCGATCTGGATGTGGTCGATCCAGGAGTCCACGTCGATGTGTTGCTCGTAGATCTTGGGCACGTTGGTGAAGGTCGCCGAGGCCAGGTTGGTGATCATCGTATTGATGTAATTGGCGATGTATCGCTCCTGGGGATCCCGCGGCCCGGGTGACGTGAAGTGCATGCCATTACGAGCGCTGGGATCCACGTAAATCAACGAGTAGCTCTGGATGTTCGTCGGCGCGCCAAATGCCGCCGTGGGGAACGTCTGCTCGCCCGGATCCACGCGATCGATGCTCAGGAGGTAGCCCCCCGTGATCGCCGGGGCGTTCGTATCCTCGAGGTCCAGGTTGGGAATATTCAGCCGGCTGGGCGACCGTTTGACCTTCTCCGTCACGACGTAAATGCCATTGTAGTGGTTGGTGGAGACGGCGTTGGTGCTGGTGTTGAGAAAGACCTCGGCGTAGCGCGTCTCGGACGCCCAACGGCCCACGTCGCGGCTCAGTTGGTAGTAGAGCGGGTTGTGGAACAACACCGGCTCGAAGTTGTTCGGGGCATAGAAAACCCAGTCCGACTCCGGCTTCATACCCAGCACCGGCTTGTCCGCGTCGTCGTTGACCTCGCTCCAAAGCTCCACGGCGAGACTGACCTTTTGGTAGCCGAGGGTGCTGGACCCGCGCGCGTTGATGCCAGCCCGCGACACCAGCACCGGTTGATTGGTCAGCGAACTGCGATCGTAGCCCGGCTCGAAGAAGGCGATCACCGAGGTCTCCTCGCGCTGGGTGCTGGACTGGTCGTAGGGCCCGGCGCCGAAGTCGTGGATGATCACCAGCGGCAGGTCGGAATTGAAACTGAGCACGTTTGGATTGAGCTGGATGTAGCTCTCGGTGTGAAAGGCGCTCGGGAAAAAGGTGGTGCCCGGCTTCGGGAAGGCCCGCGCCCGGATCTGCCAGGAGCCCTGGATGGTGATCGGTCCGGTGTAGAGGCGCAGATTCGTAATGCTCAGGAAATTCACGTTCGTCGCGGACATCCGGTTCGTCACGACCAGATAACGAATCTCCGCGTTGGTGCTGTCCACGCTCAAGGTCAGTTCAAACGGCTCCACAAACGTGCTGCTGGCGCGCGAAAACCGCACCTCGGGCAACACGCCGGCACCCGCGGTGGTGTTGTGGTTGCGCGGCGTCGAGTTGGTGTAGAATCCGACCAGCGTCGGATCGATCCGATCCCGCCCGTAGGAGACATCCGCCGTCTGTCGCGGATACGACGGCGCGAAGGCGGAGACCACGTTCGTGTTCGGGTCCACCAGAGCCAGGTATTCGCCGTTGTTGGCCAGGGCGAAATTCGCATGCAAGGCGGCCGGGTTGTTGGTGCGGTTCTTCTGCGAGGCCCAGATCAACAGGTAACCGTTCGGGTCGATCGTGACGGACGGAATCCGCCATTTGGTGAGGTCCAGAACGTCATCGGTGAGAAACCATCCGCCCAGATTGGCGGGCTCGTCGGCGCCGTTGTAAAGCTCGATCCAGTCCGAGGTGTCTCCGTCTTCGTCCCGGATGCCGTTGTCGTTTTCGGCCATGATCTCGCTGATGACAACGCCGTAAACGGGGGCGTTGGGGTTGTAGGTGACGTTCCACGACGCTCCCCCGAACGGATTGGCCTGTGGTGACTGGTCCGTGATGCCGTGCCCGGAGATGAAGGCGATGGACACCAGTCCGGTGGCGGACTCCGAGAACTGCCAGACGAACTGGCCCGGATCCGTTTCGAACACGTTCGTCGCCGCAACGCCGTTCAGCAGCAGGTCGCCGGCATCGACGCCGTTTACGGGCTCGGAGAAGAGCACTTCCACATCGGTCAGCACGCGCACGGTTGTGCCCGGAGCCGGAGTCTGGCGCACAATCACGGGCGGCGTGTCATCGAGGTGGCTGAACAATTCGGCCGCAATCAGCAGGTCGCTGCTGGTGGTGTTGGCGTTGAAAGCATGGATGGCCACGACGTTCTCGCCGGCCACCAACAACGAAGCGGCATTGGGAACCGAGATCGTCGTCACCGTCGGCTCGATGGCCGTCAGCGCTGCATCACTGAAGAACAGGGTTCCAGCGGGCACATTGGCCCGGCCCACCTCGACGCCATTGATCCAGGCCACAAAACCGTCATCGCAATTGACGTTGAGCGTCAGCCGGTCGATCGCCGCCGGATTGGTCACGGTGAACTTCTTGCGCAGATACACGCTCAGGTACTGCGGCGTGGTCTGGCTCGGGCTGGGTAAGGTGGTGCCAAGCCCGGTCTCCCCGTAGCCCAGCGGCGCCATGCCCGTGCCCCACGAAGCGTCGTCAAAATCGACGAGCCGCCAAAGGGCAACACCGGCCGGCGATGCCTCGTTCGTCCCGATGTAATAGCGCCAACTGGTGGCGCTTGGGAAGACTTCGGCCGCTGGAGCAGTAGAAACCAGCAGACCGGCAAAGACAAAAAGGGTTGCCGCCCTGGCGCAAATGAACGCTTTCATAGATTTACTTCACTACTACTTACTCGGGAATGGTGGTTGCCGCCGTGTTTAACATAACCGGGCGAAACTGTCACAAGATTTTTTCAAAGGGACGATGAACCGCCCGCTTGGGCCCGCCTCTCCGAAGCCTTCGGCCCCCCGCGGCCAAGCCCCTCGGATCAACCAAAAGGCGGCCCGACTTGGGGGAAAACGCGCGTCTCCGAACGAATCCGGCCACCGGCCGCCAAGGTCGCTCAAACCAGCGACAGCGCGGACCCGCCGTCCAAGGGACGGCCGACCAGCTCACTCGCCCAATCGCTGCAAAAGCTCCCGTGCCATCGGCTGATCCGCACGAGCTTCGACCAAGGCGGTCAGGATCGATCGCGCCCGGTCCATGACCCCGGCCGCCGCATAGAATCGGGCCACCTGCACACACCGGGCATAGCCCCAAGTGAAATCCGCACTCGTTTTCGTGGCGCTCAGATAGGCCTCCACGGCTTGATCAAGCTGCTGCTCCGACTCCGCCATAAGACCGGCCAAATACTGATCCCGCGCCTCCACGAACGCTTCGACACGTCCCCGGAGGGCCTCGTCGCCCAGTCGTCGCTCCAGAAACGGACCGAGCCCGGTTTGCCAGCGCCGCAACAGCGCCAGCAACCGGCTGGGGGAACTGGTCTCCGGCGCCAGCGCGGCACGGGGGGCATCGAACATCACGTGCGGATGGTCGTCCGTGTTGACTCGCGCATCCGCCGCGAAAGCCGCCAGCGACGTGGCTTCCGCCGCCAGGCAGCCAAACAACTGCACTTCGTCCGTCAGCACGAGTTGCTTTAACTGGGCCGCCAGTTCGGAATCCCGGCCGAAGCGGACCCTTGGCTCCACCACCTTCGCCGGCGCGTCGCGATAGCCCACCAGACCGATCACGGGTGTTTCGATATTAAGCCGCAGCAGCCAGGCCTCCGCCGTCGGGAACACGTCGAGAAACGTGCGAACGATGACCCGCAAAGTTCGGTCATCGAGTTGATAGAGCGGCAACCATTGGCAAAACACCCCGCCTGGCGCCAACCGATCCCGGACGGCGATGAAGTGCTCCCGCGTGTAGAGAGCACCCGCACCGTCACGGGACGGATGAAACAGGTCGGCCACGATCACGTCGTATCCGCCCCCGGACGTCCGCACAAACCGCCTCGCATCCGCCACCATTACCCGCAGCCGGGGGTTGCGGGCCGGATCGGCGTTCGCCGGGGCAAACAGCGGCATCACCTCGATCACCTCCGGCAACAGTTCCACACCATCTGAAAGGAGCTCCCGGTGTGCGCTGGCCG
>DATLZF010000442.1:0-6363 GCA_035574135.1 Candidatus Methylomirabilota bacterium | reverse complement strand
CAGGTTCAACTCCTGCACAAGCGCCGCCAGCGTCGAGGATTTGCCCGAGCCGGTCGGGCCGCTCACGATGACCAAGCCATTGGCCGGCTGGATGAACCGACGCAGATCAGGATGCAGATTCAGCTTCTCCAGCGTGGCCTGAAACGAGGCCAGTAACCGAATCGCCATGCCCACTCCGCGCGCCGTCTGGAGCACGTTGATCCGGCAACGCACCCCGTGAATGGTCTTCGACAGATCGAAGGACCGGCGCTCAAGGAACCGCGGCCACTGCTCTGCCCCGATCACGGCACGAGCCGCCTCCAGCAAAAGCCGCGCGGGCACGGGCTCCCCCACCATGCGGAGAGTACCACGGATGCGCAGGGCCGGAGGCAAACCCGCCTCGAGATGCACGTCGCTGGCGGCCTGTTGCGCCGCCATCTGGATCAGCCCGTCGAGCTTCATGGCTTGCTCATGACCCGTGTTCGCACACCATTGACGCCAAAGCGTTGCGCAGCCGAAGTGCTCCTCGCATGACCGTCCGTCGGCGGGGAAACGAGCAGCTCACGCCCCGCCAAAGACAGAATCCGACCCACCAACGGCCACGGGCACTCTGTGCTGCGCGGAGCCTGCCAACGCCGGCGGGCGAAATTATTGGCTTGGGCGATCTTTGCCTCTGGTTTCGTCCCGCACCGTGTGGTGCTGCGCTGAAGGGACGGCCCCAAGCCGACGCTCAACCGCCACCCACGCGGGCCACGTCGCGGGCGTTGGCCTCGAAGGCGGCCATGATGGCAGCGTCACCGCTGAGGCCCTGCTCCCTGACCTTCTTGAAGGCCTCGAGCACCCGCTTGTAATCCTTGGGCATGACCTTGACAAAGCGGGGCACGAACCGGTCCCAGTCCGCCAACACTTGGCGACCCCGCGGGCTGCCAGTGTAATCGACATGGCGCTGGATCAACTGCCGCAAGGCCTCGATCTCCTCCGCCTCCTCCAGTTTCTCCAGGCCCACCATCTGCATGTTGCACCGGGTCGGAAAATCGCCGGCTTCATCAAGGATGTAGGCCACACCTCCGCTCATGCCGGCGGCGAAGTTTCGACCCGTCGGCCCAAGCACGACCACCCGCCCGCCGGTCATGTACTCGCAGCCGTGATCTCCGACGGCCTCGACCACGGCGTTCACGCCGGAGTTGCGGACGCAAAAGCGCTCGCCCGCCATGCCGCAGATGAACGCCTCGCCGGACGTCGCGCCATAAAACGCCACGTTGCCGGTGATCATGTTCTCCTCCGGCCGGAAGGTTGAGCCGGCGGGTGGGCGGACGATGATCTTGCCGCCGCTCAAGCCCTTGCCGAGGTAATCGTTGGCATCCCCCTCGAGCAGGAACGTCATACCCGGTGGCATGAATGCGCCAAAACTCTGGCCGGCGCTGCCCTGAAAACGCAGTTCGATCGTATCCTCGGGTAGGCCCGCCGCGCCGTACCGTCGCGTGACCTCACTGCCGACCATGGTGCCGACCACGCGGTTGACGTTCCGGATGGGGAGGGTGGCCGTGACCTTGCGCCGTTGCTCCAGGGCGGGCTTGCACAGTTCGAGCAGCACCGTGTTGTCGAGCGCCTTGTCGAGACCGTGGTCCTGCGCCGTCTGGCAGTAGCGACCCACCTCGGGACCCACTTCGGGCTGGTATAGAATCTTGCTGAAATCCAGGCCCCGGGCCTTCCAGTGATTCACCGCCTTGCGCGGCTCCAGCCGGTCCGTCCGCCCGATCATTTCGTTGATGGTACGGAAACCGAGCTGGGCCATGATCTCGCGCACCTCCTGGGCGACGAAACGCATGAAATTGACCGCGTGGGCGGGATCGCCGGTGAAGTTCTTGCGCAGCTCGGGATCCTGCGTGGCCACGCCCACCGGGCAGGTGTTGAGGTGACACACGCGCATCATGATGCAGCCGAGCGAGACGAGGGGGGCGGTGGCAAAGCCGAATTCCTCGGCGCCGAGCAGCGCGGCAATCACCACGTCCCGGCCGGTTTTGAGCTGCCCGTCCGTTTCGACCACGATGCGCGAGCGCAGATTGTTCAGCACCAGCGTCTGGTGCGTCTCGGCCAGCCCCAGCTCCCAGGGAATGCCGGCGTGCTTGATCGAGGTCTGCGGCGAAGCGCCCGTGCCCCCGTCAAAACCACTGATGAGCACCACGTCGGCGTGGGCTTTCGCGACGCCGGCGGCGATGGTGCCGACACCCACCTCGGCGACGAGCTTGACGCTGATCCGCGCCCCGACGTTCGCGTTTTTGAGGTCGTGGATCAACTCGGCGAGATCCTCGATCGAGTAAATGTCGTGATGCGGCGGAGGTGAAATGAGGCCGACGCCGGGAGTCGAATGCCGCGTCTTGGCGATCCAGGGATAAACCTTCTGGCCCGGCAACTGGCCGCCTTCACCGGGCTTGGCGCCCTGGGCCATCTTGATCTGCAGCTCCTTCGCGTTGACGAGGTAGAGGCTGGTGACACCGAAGCGCCCGGAGGCCACCTGCTTGATGGCGGAGTTTTTCGAGTCGCCATTCGGTTCGGGGACGTAGCGTTCCGGATCTTCGCCGCCTTCGCCGGTGTTGCTCTTGCCGCCGATGCGGTTCATGGCGATGGCGAGGGCTTCGTGCGCCTCCTTCGAGATCGAGCCATAACTCATGGCGCCGGATTTGAACCGCTTCATGATGGCTTCGACGGGCTCGACCTCGTCCAACGGGACGGGCGTGCCCGGCTTGAACTCGAGCAACCCGCGCAACGTGCACAGATTGCGCAGGTGGTCGTTGACCTGGCTGGAATACTCCTTGAAGACCTTGTAGTCGGCGTTCCGCACCGCGCGCTGGAGCTTGTGCACCGTCTGCGGGTTGAACAGGTGCAGTTCGCCGTCAGCACGCCACTGATACTGGCCGCCCACGTCCAAGGTGTGGCCGTTGACCGGGCGCTCGGGGAACGCGTGCCGGTGCCGCATTTCCGTCTCCTTGGCCAACACATCCAGCCCGACGCCCTCGACCCGCGAAGGAGTCCAGGTGAAATACCGGTCAATGACCTCCTGCTTGAGGCCGATGCACTCGAAGATCTGCGCGCCGCGATAGCTCTGGATGGTCGAGATGCCCATCTTCGAGATCACTTTGACCACGCCTTTGACGGCCGCCTTGACGTAATTCTTGCACGCAGTCTTGTGATCGATGTTCTTCAGCAGACCCTCGCGGATCATGTCGTCGAGGGTTTCGAAGGCCAGGTACGGGTTGATGGCGCCGCAGCCGTAGCCGATCAGCAGCGAGAAGTGATGCACCTCCCGCGGCTCGCCAGATTCCAGCACCAGCCCCACGCGGGTCCGCGTGCCCTGGCGGATGAGATGATGATGCAGTCCGGACACCGCCAACAAAGAGGGGATGGCGGCGTTGGCAGCGTCGATGCCCCGGTCCGAAAGGATGAGGATGTTGATGCCGTCGGCCACGGCTTGGTCGGCCTTGGCGCAGAGCGTCGCCATCGCCTGCTCCAATCCCGCCGCCCCCTGCGCCACGGGATAAAGAATGGGCAGGGTGATTGACTTGTAACCGGGCTGGTCAAGATGACGGAGCTTGGCCAGCTCTTCATTGGTCAGGATCGGCGTCTTGAGCTCGATCAGGTGGCAGCTCTCGGGCACCGGCTGGAGCAGGTTTTTCTCGGAGCCGATGGTCGTTTCCGCGGAGGTGACGATCTCCTCCCGGATGCAGTCAATCGGCGGATTCGTAACCTGCGCGAACAGTTGCTTGAAATAATTGAACAGGTTCTGCGGCTTTTCTGACAGCACGGCGAGGGGAGTGTCCGTGCCCATCGAGCCGACCGCCTCGACGCCGTCCCGCGCCATCGGCGCCATGAGAATTCGCAGGTCCTCAAACGTGTAGCCGAAAGCCTGCTGGCGCTGCAGGACGGTTTCGTGGCTGGGCTCCGGCAGATGCTTCACCTCCGGCAGCTTTCCGATCTCGATCATGTGCTGATCGAGCCATTGCCGGTAGGGATGCTCGGTGGCCGCCTTGTGTTTGATTTCCTCGTCCGCCACAATCCGTCCCTCGCGCGTATCCACCAGGAACATGCGACCCGGCTGCAACCGGCCTTTTTGCACGACCCGCTCCGGCGGCACATCCAGCACGCCCACCTCCGATGCCATGATCACCAGATCGTCCTTGGTCACATAGTAACGCGAAGGCCGCAAACCGTTGCGGTCCAGCGAGGCGCCGATGACGAAGCCATCCGTGAAGGCAATCGAGGCCGGACCGTCCCACGGTTCCATCAAGCACGAGTGGTACTCGTAAAAGGCCTTCTTCTCGTCGCTCATCGACTCGTGATTCGCCCACGGCTCGGGAATCATCATCATCATTGCGTGCGGCAGCGAACGACCGGCCAGCACAAGCAGTTCGAGGCAGTTGTCGAACATGGCCGAATCGCTCCCGTCGGTGTTGATGATCGGGAGCAGCTTCTTGATGTCGTCCCCGAATAAATCGCTCTCGAAGAGGGCCTGCCGGGCGTGCATCCAGTTGATGTTGCCGCGGAGGGTGTTGATCTCCCCGTTGTGCGCCATGTAGCGGTAGGGATGGCTGCGCTCCCAACTCGGGAAGGTGTTGGTCGAAAAACGGGAGTGCACCAGCGCCAATGCCGTCTCCATCGCCGGATCGCGCAGGTCGGGATAATACTGATCCACTTGCACGGGCATGAGCATGCCTTTATAGACCATCGTCTTGTAAGACAGGCTCGCGATATAGAAATACTCACCACCCGGCATGCCCCCGTAGCGGATGGCATTTTCGGCCCGCTTGCGAATGACGTAGAGTTTCCGCTCAAAGGCCAGATCGTCCTTGAGCGCCGGATTGCGCCCGATGAACAACTGCCGCATGACCGGCTCACTGGCCTTGGCCGTCTCGCCAAGGGAGGAATTGTCCGTGGGGATCGTGCGCCAGCCCAAAACGGTCTGGCCTTCCTCGACCACCAACTGCTCCAGCCTCTTCTCGCAATGAGCACGCTGGGCGGCATCCTGCGGTAGAGACACCATGCCGACACCGTACTCGGTGAACTCCGGCAGCTTCACCCCCGCGGCGGCGGCGGCCGTCCGCAGAAAGCCGTGCGGCATCTGGAGGAGAATGCCTGCACCATCCCCCGTGTTGGCCTCGCACCCGCAGGCGCCGCGATGGTCCAAGTTGAGCAGGATTTGGAGCCCCTGCCGGACGATCTCGTGAGATTTGCGCCCTTTTATGTTCACCACGAAACCGACCCCGCACGCCTCGTGCTCGAAGGCAGGATCGTAGAGGCCCTGTTTGCCCGGCGGCGCCTTCCGTCCCGGTTTCATCGTGGTGGTCTTGGCCGACTCGTTGACTGCACTCATTTCTTAGTTGGGCCGGGGATGTAACCACCCCGGCGCCCGGATTAAAATCCAAAATTTCGGGATTCTTGGACGGAACCGGGTCGGAGCGCAACCTTTCCCTCCAGCATTTTTGCGCATCCGGCCGTCTGAAACCTGAAATGATCCATACTCCCCCCTTTCCACCCCCGGCTTTTGATCTCCACTGCAGCCGACGACGCGGTGCCACCTCCCTCGACTTGCAGCCAGGGGATCCTCCTCGGGGAATACCGCCACCATTCCGCTCAACTATTCAACACCTTCAGCGCCTTTTTCGCATGATCCACGCGCATCACCAACAACCCACGCTTGGCCTCCGGCGGCGTGGCGCAGTAAGCATACTCGATGTTGATCCCGGCCTCGCTCAGTTTGTGAGCGAGGCGCGCCAGCGAACCTGGCTTGTTGTCCCCCTCGATCATCAGCACCTCGCTCTCCACCACCAAGGCTCCATGCTCTTCGAATAGCAGCAGCGCTCGTCTCGGGTCGCTTACCACCATCCGCACCACGCTGTGATCCACCGTGTCGCTCGTGGAGATGGCGTAAATGTTGATCTTCGCGGCGCTCAACGCATCACAAACCCGAGCCAGAGTCCCGGGCTTGTTGTCCAAAAAGAGCGCCAATTGAGTGGTAATCTGAATCAAGCCCATAGCGCACTCCTTATCCTGCCCTGCGGCTTTCACTTCAACCTCAAATCGGCATCCCCTGCCTCTCCGGGCTTCGATTCCACTCAAAAGTGGTCGGCGCTGGAGTACCGTCGCAAGCCTCCAAAAGTGTCGGACACTGCGTGCCGCAGAACCCCGCCGACGCGGGACGCCCCTCTAAAAACGCCCCGGGCCGGGAGTGGCTCCCGGCCCGGGGGTGATTCAGACGGGGGGCGGGGCATCGGCGCCCCGCCCGCTGCCGCAGTCTAGTCGCACTTGAGCGAGTTGATGATCGCCTGGGTGCAGCGCATGGCCTCCAGCGCCCCCGCCGGATCCTGCCCCATCATCTCCACCCGCACC
>DATLZF010000441.1:0-4780 GCA_035574135.1 Candidatus Methylomirabilota bacterium | reverse complement strand
GCCCTGGATGCTGAGGTAATGCGTGCCGGCGGGGGCGTTGGTGTGGTTGCCGGTAATGCTCAACAGACCGAAGGGTTTGCCGGGGATAAACGCGGCGGCGTTGAACACGTTGCCGGTGATCTGGTTGGTGCCGGGGTTTTCAATGAACTGGTTGTTCACCGTGCCGCCAGTGAACGAGGCGGTGGCGGTGTTGGTGATGTAAATCGCCCCGCCGCCGGAGGTGACGCTGCCGCCAGCCAGCACGAGGTTGCTGCGGACGTGGATGCTGCCGCCGTTGGCGAGGTTGCGCCGGTTGTGTTGGAGGGTGTTGACCCGCAGCAGACCGGCGTTGGTGATGGTGAAGGTGTGGGCTTCGTTGACGAGGCCGTCGGTCAGGACGTTCAGGTCGGCGACCAGGGCCGGGTTGGCCTGCGTCCAGCGGCCCTTCTGCACGAGCGTGGTGCCGGTCTGCGTGTAGCCCTGGAGGATGCGGAATTCGGGATTGGCGAAGCTGGCCGTGCCGGAGCCCATGGAGACGACCACCGTGCCGGGATGCGGGGTGGCGGTGTTCCATTGCGCGTAACCGCCGATGCGCAGGACCGGGTTGGTGCCGAGGAAGGTCGTGCCGTCCTCGAAGCTGAAATACTCGGCGGGCGTTTCGCGGCCAAACACGCTGATTTCGTTGGCCGTGCTGTTCCAGCGGAACGTGCCGTAATTGGTGCCGGCTCCGAGGTAGGCGTAGCCGTGGTTGTCCAACAGCCCGTAGTTGATGAACTCGATCCAGATCGTGCTGGGGTCGAAGACGTCGCCGCTGCGGGTCTCAATGGTGCCGTAGTTGACCAGATACGAGCGCGGGCCGGGCGACGCGCTGTATTCGAGCCGGTTGGCGGCCAGAACCAGCACGCCCGAGGGATGGTTGGTCAGGTGCGCGCCGCCGGAGAACCTGGGCATTTGCGCGCTGCCGAAGGTGTCGCCGACCTGATTGATGGTGCCGAAGTTTTCGAGGATGTTCGTGGCGATGGCCTTGGGCTGGGTGCTCAAGCTGAAGGTCAAGGTGGCGTTGGAGTGAAGGATGGTGCGTCCGCCGCCGATGAGCGACCCGGCTGACCAGTTCCATCGGCCCCGCATCTGGTTGACGCCGCCGCTGGTGCGGAGCGTGCCGGAGTGGTTGAGCACGGTGTTGGTGGCCCAGTCGGCATTGCCGCCCACCGCCAGCGTCTGGCCGCCGGCAAGGACCACGGTCTGCGTGCCGACGCCGCTGATCGAGCCGACGGTGAGGTTGTTGCACGTGGCGGCGGCGTTCACCGTCACGGTGTAGGTGCCGTTGGAGACGATCGCGGCGTGGTTCGTCGCGGCGGGCACACGGTTGGGCCACCAGTTGGCCGCGACCGACCAATTACCACCGGCAAGGTTGGTCCAATAAATCGTGTTCAGGAACGGCAGCACCGTGAGCGTGGCGGAAACGTTGGTCGAGTTGCCGCCGCCATCGTTGATGAGCACGGTGTAAAGGCCCGACTGATTGGTGCTGCCAGCAGGGATGGAATACGTGGCGTTCGTCGCGCCGGGCAGGTTGGTGCTGTTGAACTGCCACTGATAGCTGATGGGGTTCATGCCCACGACGCTGACCGAAAAGCTCGCCGGCTCGCCCTCCCAGACGGTCTGGCTGGCCGGATTGGTGAGCACGACCAGCGGCGCGTTGGTCAGGCCAACCACCTCGAGCACCACGTTGGTGGTCGAATAGTTGGTGAGGACGAAAACCCACGAGGGCAGGATGACGCTGCTGAACGTGCCGTTGCGGGCCGACGTTGTGAGGATGGTGAACCGATCGCCCACGGCCGGGCCGAAGTTGTCGTCGAAGGTCACGTTCACCGTGCCATTGAGCGTGGCCGGGCCGGTGAAGCGAACCTGGTCATAGTTCGTGCCCGGCGCGTTGGTGGCGGCGATTTCCAGGTTGATGACGCCGGCGCTGGTGTTGGTGAAGCTGGCGGCCTGAATGAAACCGGGCGAGCCGCCGGGGTTCAACACGCCGTTGTTGTAAAGCGAGCCGGCAATGGTGCCGCGGCCCGTGAGCGAGCCGGCCTCGATACGGACATTGCCGCCGGCGGTGAAGTTCGTGCCGAGGTGGGCCGCGCCGCCAACCTGCGCGAACAGGCCGTTGAAGGAAAGGCTGCCAACGTTCCAATTGAACGACCCGCTGTTGGTGATAATCGTGCCGGCGAAGCTGCCCGTGCCCGTGCCGCCGGTCTTGGTCAGCGTGCCCGCATTGCGCAAGACCGGTGTGCCGGTGCCGCCCGTCAACGGGAAGGCGACGTCACCCAGCAACGTGAGCGTGCCCTCGTTGTGAATCGCCGCACCGTTGTAGGCGAGTACGTTCGCGCCGCTCCAGGTGGCGGTGCCCAGGTTGTAGAGCTGCCGGCCCGTGCCGCCGACGTAGGAATTGAGCGCCTTCGCGGTCGCGCCGGTGATGGTGAGGCTGTTGACCACGGTGACGGCGTTGTCGGTGGCGTTCTCCGAGTTCAACGAACCGCCGTGCCACACCAGATTCGTGAGGACCACGTCGGCTCCGCGCAGTTCGCCGTTGGTCATGTGGTAGTTGTTCCAGGAGACCGGCAGCGTGGCGCGGAAGACGCCGTTCTGCTGATTGAGTGTGTCCACAACCACGTTGGTCGTCTGCCAGAGCGTGCCCGCCTGCAACCACAGCGCCGGGGTGAATACGTTCGTGGTGGCAATGACCGCCGTGGTGGCGTTGAGGCGCAGGCTGTTTTCGGTCGGCGCCACAATCGTGCCGGCCAGGTGCAGCGTGGCGGCGTTGGCTTGCAGCACCGAACCCGCGTCCAGGTTCAAAGTGCCGGTGTTGGTGGCGATGACGCTGCTGCCGAGGGTGAAGGTGCTGTTGGCCACGCTGATGGTGCCGGCGTTGCGGAACAGCGGCGCGTTGCCCACGCCGCCAAAGACAAAGCTGGCGTCGCCGCTGATGGTCAGCGTGCCGAGGTTGTGGAACTGCCCGCCGTGGAAGCCGAAGATGTTCGTGCCGACCCAGGTGGCGGTGCCGAGATTGTAAAGCTGCCGGGCGTTGGGCGGGGTGTAGGAACTGAAGTATTTGTAGCCCGTGCCGGCGATGGTGAGGTTGCTCACCACGGTGAAGGTGTTCTGGCTGGCGTTCTCCGAGTTCAACGGGCCGGCGACCCAGACGAAGTTGGTGACGAAGACGTTCGCCCCGCGGAACTCGCCGTTGGTGAGGCTGTAGGAGTTGATGTTGATCGGCGCGAGCGGTTGGAACACGCCGCTGGTCTGGTGGATCGGCCCCAGCAACGTGGCCGGGCCGGCGGGCCGCAGCGTGCCGCCCGCGATCAAGACCTGGCCGTTGGCGGCGACGACGAAGTCCGTGACCGTGAACGCCCCGGCGGTGAGAGAGAGCGTGGGACTGCCGCCGGCGGTTGGATCACCCACCGTCAGGCTCGCGACGGTGGCGGCGGCGTTGACGGTGACGGTGTAGGTGCCCGCGTTGGTGATGAAGGCGGTGTCCGCGGCGGCAGGCACGGCGTTGGGCGACCAGTTGCCAGCGACGTTCCACGCGCCGCCGGCGGTGTTGGTCCAGACCAGCGTGGCGGCGGGCAACGACGGCCCGGCCAGCGCGAGGATCAACGCGCCCAGCGCCAGTTGCCCCAGCCCTGACCCTGACAGGCATCGGCGGACGGCCGTACGAGTGCGCCGCTCGGAGTGTTTCAGGCTTTCAGGAGTGTTTTTTTGGGGTTCGGTTTTCGCGAGCTGCAACTTCATCGTTACGACTACGATTTGGTTTGAGGTTTAAGTTTTTGAACGAACGAAAAAAAGTCCGATAACCTGCCTTGATGTTCCTCGATGTCAAGAGGAGCGAAGCTCGAGTAACACCAACTTTTGCCGCCGGGTTTCCCGCCGCTGCAGCCCCGGGTAACCCAGGCTTTTGGCTCACCCGGAGCCAGACCCAACCGCCGTGCTTTGGACTGCGGTGACAACTCACCGCACTCCCAAAACTCCGGCTTCCGGTAATGTTGAGGCTTCCAATTCCGGTTGCTGGAGCCTGGACGGGTTGCGGCTTGTTGATTTCGGTCGGCTCATCGCGCGTCCCCGCTTTCGCGGGCCGCCAATGTGCGGATCAACTGTTTCAACTCGGCCAGTTCAGTCCGGAGCGCGGCGTTTTGCCGGCGCAACTCGGCCAGATCGGCCTCCGTTCGGCGCGCGCCGCTCTCCACCTTCCGGTTCAACCCCTGAATCGCTGCCAGGGCCACGCCGTCGGCGTCCACGGTGGCGATGTGTTTGTCGTCCTCGCCCAAGCCGAAAGCGGTGTGAAAGTCCTGGGCGACCGGCCCCAAGTGCTCGACATCCGGCGCGGCCTTGTAGCGCCACCGGCTCAACGGCATGGCCGCGACCTTCTCCAACACCTCGCCTACGTCCACCGGCTGGAAGTTCTCCTTGGCATCCCGATCCGAAGCGTTGTTCCACGTGCTCCCGTTGCACGTGGCAAAGCCCACCTGCAACATGGTCACCGGCGTGGTCGTGCCAATGCCCACCCGCCCGTCCACCACCCGCATGGTCTCCACCTCCCCAAATTTGTTACCCGGTCCACTGCCGTTAACCACAAACGCCAATCCACCCTTAAAACCGCCATTGTCGGTGGACTGAATGTAGCCCGGCCGCCACTGATTGGCATCGCCTTGCGGGTCGCTAACGAACTCCAGCCGGCCAAAACCTGGCTGGCCGGCCGATTGGACGCGCACGACGGTGGGATTGTTGGGGCTATAGACGTGCAGACTGGCTTGAG
>DATLZF010000440.1:0-3991 GCA_035574135.1 Candidatus Methylomirabilota bacterium | reverse complement strand
CTCCACCAGACGCGAAACCCTGGCGCGCAAGCGGCCCACCCCCACGCCCGCCGGAGAACGGCGCACCTGTTCGGCGGCCAGCCGCAGCGCCTGCCAGAGCACCGTCGCCTGCCGCCGCTGCGCCGGTGTGAGGTATTGGTTGCGCGAACTCAAGGCCAGGCCGTCCGGTTCCCGCGAGGTGGGTGCCACCACCAGTTTCACCGGGAAGTTCAAATCCCGCACCATGCGGGTGATGACCGCCGCCTGCTGCCAGTCCTTGGCTCCAAACACAGCCACCTCCGGCAACACCTGGTTGAAAAGTTTCGCCACCACCGTGGTGACGCCGCGGAAATGGGTCGGCCGCGAGGCGCCTTCCATCGAGCGCGACAAGCGCCCTTCCTCGACGAACGTGCTGAAGGCTCGCGGGTCCGGCGCGTTGGCCAGTCCGCCGGGATACATTTCCTCATCGCGCGGGGCGAACAGCACATCCACCCCCGCGGCGCGACACAGGCCGGCATCCCGCTTCAGGTCCCGGGGGTAGCGCCGAAAATCCTCCCGGGGCCCGAACTGCGTCGGGTTCACATAAATGCTCACCACGACCACCCCGCGGGGACCGACCCTGCGGCGAGCCTGACGTACCAGACTGAGGTGGCCCTCGTGGAGACAACCCATCGTGGGCACAAAGCCGACCCGCCGCCCCGTTCGCCGCCAGCGCAAGGCCAGCTTTTGCATGGTTGCAACCGAAGTGATGACGCGCACGCGCGCACCTTGAGCGAAGGCCGGAAGTCCGGGCAACTGGAAAACGGCCCGCCGGCCTGCCCTGGCGATCGCGCCAACCACCGTCAGCCCCAGCCGCGACCACCAGCCGGCCCGGCTCGGTCGCAACCTTCAGCCCGGCGGCATACAGCGGCGTTGCGCCCGTCGCGCGGTCAGCAACCCATGCCGCGGCTGGCCCCCACCAAACCCTACCGGCCCCTTGTCCCGGACCCGCCCCGGGCAGATTTGGTCCCAGACGGCACCACCGGGTGGCAGCCCCCGCCGGCGCCCATTGAGCCGTTCGGCGCCGAATTTTCCCGTTCGCATCCGCCGGAGGTGGAGTATCCTCAGCCATGCCTGACGCCGTGCTGACCGGGTTGAGCGTGCTGATCGTTGAAGACGAAACGCTGCTGCGCAAGCAGTTGACCGCGCAGTTCGAGCGGCTGGGTGCGGATGTCACCAACGCCGCCGACCTGGCGACCGCCCGCCGGTGGTTGCGCGATCTGAACTTCGATTTCATCCTGCTGGATGTCGGATTGCCGGACGGCTCCGGTCTGGATCTGCTGCGCGACCAGCGCCTCGCGTCCGGGACCGGCGTGATTGTGATGACGGCGGATGGTGCCGTGGCGGCCGTGGTGGAGGCGATGCGCCTCGGGGCGCTGGACTATCTGGTGAAGCCGTTCGATGCCGCGCAACTGCCGCTGCTGATGGAGCGGGCCCGGCGCAGCCGCCACTGTGCCCGCCTGGATGAGCAGCGCCGAAATGATCCGGTCCGCTCGGGCGAGGAATTCTTTTTCGGGGCGTCGCTGGTCGCCCTGCAGGGGCAGTTGCAGAAGATCCTGGCCGCCGATGCGCGGATGCAGACGCATTTGCCGCCCGTGCTCATCGAGGGCGCCACCGGCACGGGCAAGACCACCATTGCCCGCTGGCTGCATCACCACGGGCCGCGGGCCGACCACCCGCTGGTGGAGATGAATTGCTCGGCCGTGCCGGAGACGCTGGCGGAATCCGAACTTTTCGGTCACGAGCGCGGCGCCTTCACCGACGCCCGCACCACGCGCCTCGGCTTGTTCGAGGCGGCCAACGGCGGCACGTTGTTTCTCGATGAATTGCCCAGCCTGTCCCTGCCGCTCCAGGCCAAGGTCCTCAAGGCCATCGAGGATCATCGCATCCGGCGTGTCGGCGGCACCAAGGAAATCCCGATCGACGTCCGCGTCATTGCCGCCACGCACCAGGATCTCAAGCAACTGATCGCCGAGGGCCGATTCCGCGAAGACCTCTACCACCGGCTGGATCTTTACCGCCTGCACATCCCGCCCCTGCGCGAGCGCGGCGAGGACATCCTGCGTCTGGCCGAGGCCCTGATGGAACGCCTCTGCCGCCGGCATCGGCTGCCCTTGCGCCGCATCACCCCCGAAGGCCGCCAACGACTGGCGCGCCACACGTGGCCGGGCAACGTGCGCGAGCTGTCCCACGAACTGGAGCGGGCCATCGTCTTTGAGGACGCGCCGGAACTGAGTTTCCCGCACCTCGGATCGCAGGCCGAACCGCAGGCGCCGGCTCTTGACGATTCCGAATGGCTGAATCCCCGGTTCACTTTTCCGGCCGAGGGATTCTCGCTGGAGGAGGCCATCGGCCGGTTCATCCAACTGGCCCTCCGACAGACCGGCGGCAACGTCTCGGCTGCAGCGCGGTTGCTGGGCGTTTCCCGGGACTACTTGCGCTACCGGCTTTCGGGGAAACACGAGTCGTCCCCTGGGGCATAGTTCCCAGGGAGCGGGCCGGCAGCACCGCCCCATTGGGGCGCCGCGCCCAAACGCCTGCCGCAGCCCCGCACCAGCCGCGCGCTCATTGCTGGCATGACAATTGTTGCGATGACGCTAGATTGGGCGGCACATTGAGGCCGTCGAATGGACGGGCAAAATGAAGAGCTATCAACAGTGGGTCTGGGCGGGGTTCGCCGGGTGGGCCCTGTCGGCCGCAACCGTCTTCGGGCAAAACCTGACGCCCTCCAACACCACCCTTCTACCTCGCAACGCCGCCGGCCGCATCCTCCAGCCCGAGCCGGTCGATTCCCTCGGGCCGGTGGCCACGCCCGGAGTCGCCGCCCGACCAGAGCGTCCCGAACGCACCCTGCCGCCCGAGATTCGCGAGCAACTGCGTCGCTTTCGGGCCGCCCAAGAAAGCTACCTCAAGGAGCAGGAGCGCCTGCAAAAACTCGAAAAGGGCGCCACCGACCAGGATCGTCAGGCCATCCGCCAGCGACTCCAGGAACTGCATCAACGCTGGCAGGAGCAATCGCGAAAGTTCCGCGACGAGACCACTCAGCGAATGCGCGAACTGCGGCGCAACCTGCCCAAACATCGCGAGGCCCTCGACGAAACCCGCCCTGGCCTGCGTGCGCGTCAGCCGGCCGGACTCGATTGAGCGCCGTCACGATGCCCGGTGCTTCGAGCCGGCTCGCGCCCGCTCTCCTGCCGGGGGGGTGAAACGTGAGCCGACCGTCCGCAGTCTTCAGGGTCGCCATGATCTCCACCCTCGTCGCCGGTCGAAGCATCGCAGCCGAGGACTCCGACCTGGCCCGGCTGCTGCCCGTTTGGGATCACGCGGTGACGGTGCGAACCGACGTCGGCTACAATGACAACGTGCTCCTCGGCGCCGAGCCGTTGCAAAGCAGCGCCTTCCTCTCGGCGGCTCTGGAAGCCCTCCTCTGGCGGCTGCCCATCGACGGACCCGAGGCGCAGTTCCTCGTCTCCGCTGAAGCCCGCTGCTACGCCCCGTCCGATTTCGCAGACTACGAGCAGAACCTCCTCACCGAGGCCCAGGTGAAGCGGAGCTTCGCCCGCGACTGGCAGATCGCGCTCACCGCAGACTACCTCTTCCAAAGCCTCTACGTGGATGAGACCACGGTGGACGCCGTGTCGCTGCAAACCACCGTCGGCGCCGCCAAGGTGCAGGGGCCGGGCTTCGTCCTGGCGCCGGCGTTGCGCCGTTACCTGGGCGAATCGGGCTGGATCGAGACTGGTGGGCGCGCGGCCCGGTTTCTTTATGGCAGCTCGGTGGGAGACTACTGGGAACTCGGCCCCTCCTTTCGCCTCGGCGGCGCGTTCACCCGGCGTTCGGAGGGATCCATCGGTTATCAGGTGCTCACCCGCGACTACGACAACCGGCCGGCGGTGTTCCTCGACGGCTCGCCCCTCCCCGGCTCGCGCCTCCGCATCACCGAGCACGACTTCAACCTCGCGTTCCGATCCCA
>DATLZF010000439.1:0-5071 GCA_035574135.1 Candidatus Methylomirabilota bacterium | reverse complement strand
GGCTGGGCCGTGCTGCGCCAACCACCGGAGCCCCACGCTCCCCAACCCGAAATTCTGGGCTGCGGTGTCGTCACCTTCGGCGCCGACGACTGCCTGGCCAGCAAACGCCGCCAATACCGCCAGCAGCGCCGGCACGCCCGTGCCACCCGCAAACGCATCGAACTGCTCGCAAGGTTTCTCGCTCACCATTTGCAAGGCGTCACCGACCCGGCCACCACGCGATTCCTCGACTCGCTCAAACCCTATCTCGAACAAACCTCCGCCACCCGCCAGTTGCAGGGCGATGGCGACAGCTTCGCTTGGCAACGCGCCGCCGAAATCCTCGCCGCCGCTCGCGATGGCAAACCCTTGCCCGCAGTCGGCTGGCCGGAACTCTGGGACATCCTCCGCTGGTACGCCCACAACCGCGGCTACTTCGCTCCACCGTGGGCCAATCGGGGCGACGAATCTACGGCTGCCGACACCGAGGACGAGGAATCCGACACCGAAAAAGTCGAGCACGCCAACGACCTCATGCGCGAACTCGGCACGCGCACGATGGCCGAAACCATCGCCGCCTACACCACCCGCTACGAACGCGAAGCCGCCCAATGGCAACAGGGCCAACGCAAGGAAAAGCCCAAACACTTCAAGGGCCTCAACGCCGCCTTCCTCCGCGAAAAAGTTGTCTGGCCCGAAGTCCACCTCCTGCTCACCGCCCTCAAGGGCAAGCTCCCCAAACTCGACGACGCCTTCATTCGCACCTTGCTGGGCAACGACGTTGACCCGCTGCGCGACCGTGACGCCTGGCGCGCGCTCCCCTGCCCGGCCATCCAACTGCCCAAACGCTACCACGGCGGTTTGCTTTTCGGTCAGGTCATCCCCCGCTTCGAGAACCGCATCATCGGCGTCTGCCCCATTTGGTTTTCCGTTTGCCGAGCTCTGTTCGAGAAGCGACCGGAAATCGCCGATTCCGACCCACTGAAACACGAAAAAGAATCCGCAATAAAGGCGTTTGATCAGTGGTTACCAAAAGCAAGGAAGCAAAACGGCAGGCGACCACTCAAGCGTAGAAAAACCCTCGCAGGATTGTTGTCCGAATTCGCGACGCAGCAATCCAAACTCCCCTCCAAGGCCACGCGCGAATTCCTCCGCTACCGCTGGGCCATGCAGATTGCCAACATCTTCGGCGCGAAACCCGGCGAACCGAAAACCCGTCCCCTCAACGCCGACGAGCGCAAACAACTCACCGCGCTCGCGGAAAAGCAAGGCACCTTCACCAAAGGCGAATTCAAAGACGCTGTCCGCCAGATCACCGGCTGGCCCGAAAAACCACCACGCGATAATCTGGACGCGCTGCTCTTGCATCCCGACGCCGAAAAGGCGCTGGTCCTCGATCCCGCCCGCGCGGAGATTCGTAAAAGTAAACTTACCGCCGCGCTCGACGCCCTGCCGGAGCGTTTTCGGAAACGGCTCTACGGCCAACTGACCCGCGGCAAAGCCGTCACGCTGGCTACCGTTCGCAGTTGGCTCACAGGAGCGGACGCGGATGCCTTCGACGCCGAAATCCAACGCGTGCTCGATGCCGCCAACACCAAACGCTCCAAGAAACAAGCCCCGCCCACCCGCGAAGAATTGCTCGCCGAGGAACTGTGCGTGGACTGGAAGCGCGTCGCCGCCGGTCGCGCCGCCTACGCCCGGCCCGTGTTGCGGCAGGCTTACGAAGAGGTGATGCAGGGCATTGATCCCCGGGCGGAGAAGGACGCCACTCAACCGCGCGGCTGCCTGTGCCAAACCGACGAACTCAAGGAGGCCCAACTCCAACGCCGGCTTGAGGAGCAGACCAACAATCACCTCATCCGCCATCGCCTGCTGATCCTCGAACGGCTATTGAACGACATCATCGCCGCGCCCGAATTCGCCAACGGCGACAAATCCCGCATCGCCGCCATGACCATCGAGGTCGCGCGCGACCTTCGCGATCTCTCGGGCAAGACCCGTGAAAAACAAGCTGAAGACCTTCGGGACAGGCTTCGCAACTTCAAGAGTGTGGCCGCCAAAGTCGAAGAAGCCTGCCGACGGCGCGGCATTCGAGTCTCCGCCAGTATCATTCGCAAAGCACGCGTGGCCGAAGACCTCGGCTGGCGCTGCCCCTACACGGGCAAGGATTTCAACATTGACACCCTTCTCGACGGCGTGATGGACAAGGAGCACATCATCCCGCACGCCGATCGCCAGAGCGATTCGCTCGACTCGCTCGTCATCACCTGGAACGAGGTCAACAAGTGGAAAGGCAAGCGCACCGCCATGCAGTTCATCCGCGAGGAAGGCGGCAAACCCGTCCCCGGCCGGCCCGAACTCTCCGTCATGTCACTGGCGGCCTATCAAAAGCACGTTGCCAGTCTCGACATCCGCAAAGGCCACGACGACGACCGCGCCCGGAAAAAGCGCCGCATCCGCCGCCTGCTCACAGAAACCTACGAGGAAAAGGAATTCACCCAGCGCGATCTCACCGTGACGAGCCACCTCGTCCGTCTGGGCGCGCAGGTGTTGCAGCGGGCTTTCCCGCCGGAGCAACGGCCGCCCGTAAATTCCATTCCCGGCTCGGTCACCGGCGAGGTCCGCAAAGCCTGGAAACTCACCGGCTGCCTCGAAGCCGCCAACCCCGCCGTGATGGAGGAAGTGCAGGAACGCAATCCCGACACGGGAGAGATGCAAACCGTGCGCCGCGTGAAGAAGAAGGAAGACATTCGCGGGATCACGCATCTGCACCATGCGCTTGATGCCTGCGTGCTGGGGCTGACCGCGCTCTACTTCCCGCGCCACGGCACGGTGTGGTCCGCGATGGTCAAAGCCGGCACGGATCGCGACGCCGATGACGACCGCCGCCTCTGGCTGGCCATGACCAAACGTCGTCCCACCCCGCAGGAGGCGGCCCTGCTGAAAGCCACCGGCCTTTACCAAGGCGACAGCGAAGGCCGAATGCACCTGACCGACCTGCCGGAGGATCTGAAAAAGCAACTCCGCGCCCGCCTCGCCGAAAAGCGCGTCGTCCAGCACATCCCGGCGGAACGCCCCCGATTGGAGAGCGACCAGACCGTCTGGCGGGTTTTCGATCCGGAGGATTCGCACCGCAGTGCCCTCCGGCTCAAGAGGTGGTTCGAGAATTTGGTCATGAATGGAAGCCTCAACCGCATTCCCCGCGCGTCGGACGATACGATCCTTGTCGTGGGTCGGAGGCGTAAATCCCGCGCCGGCAAGAAACCCGGAAAAACTTTGAGGGATGGGCCTGAGTGGCGGTGGGTTTATAAACATCTGGCTCGTTCCGCACTGGTGGGGCTGATGCCTGCGGATGCTGCCGACTCAAAACTAAAGCCCATGCAGGCGGTTAAGGAATTGGGGGACAATTACGGCTTGGCACTCCTGCCTTATGCGCCAACGGTCAAGAACCGTTGGCACGTTTTGAAACCACTTGCCGTCCACAAAACACTGGAGGCGTTGAAGGCAATAAACCAAGGCCACCTTCCGATTATTATCCGTAAAGGCGACTTGGTGGAGTTTGATGAAGACAACGCGCGGGTGCGCAAACGCGTCTTCAGCGTGTTTGAGCGGCCCGGCCGGGGGGCCTTCCTGTATCTTGGTGAGCCCGACGCCCTGAAGCGTGGGCCGGAGAAGGGGCTCGGCGCACTTCTATCGGCCCGCGCTGAACTGCTGACGGTCAGCTACGCCAGGAAAGTGATCAGAAGGAGATCCCTACCCGCAAATCTGTTAGCCAGGGACTAGGGAAGGCGACAGGTGGCACGATGTCCTACCACATCGTCAGCATAGACAGCGCAAACTGCTCGCTCAGTTGCCGGGACGGGCAGTTGACGTGCAAGACCGCCGACGGCGAGCGCAAGCTGCCGCTCGAGGACATCGCATCCATCATCATCACCAGCTTCTCGGCACAAATTCACAGCAACCTGTTCCTCGAGGCGGCCAAGCACGGCGTCGCCCTCATCATCTGCGAGGCATTCAAACCCACCAGCCTCGTGCTTCCCGCCAACCGTTCCACCGACACGCTGCTCACCCGCGCCGTGCTCGACCTTGAGCCCCGCGTCCGCGAGGCGCTGTGGCGGCGCACCGTGGATGCCAAGTGCCAAAACCAGGCGCTGCTTGCCGCCCATCTCGCCCCGCACGACCCGGCGCTGGAGGTGCTGCGCCGCGCAGCTCACGGGAGACAGGATCACAAGGAAGCCATCTGCGCCCGCACGTTCTGGAACATCTTCGGCCGCGCTCTTGGCCAGGACTCATTCCGCCGCGAACCCGGCGCCGGCGGCGGCCTCAACGCCCTCCTCAACTACGGTTACGCCGTCCTGCTCTCCACCGTGCTGCAGAAACTCTTTGCCGTGGGCCTTGACCCAACGTGGGGCCTCTCGCACGTCGCCAGGGAGCGAGCCACCCCGCTGGCTTACGATCTCATGGAGCAGTTCCGCCCGTGCGTGGACTGGCGCGTGTGGCAGTGGACCCGACGCAACCCCGACGCGAAAGCCTGGGAAGTGAGTAAGGAATATCGGGCCTGGGTGACCGGCTTCGCGCTGGAACGCGTGGAGCACTTGGAATTCACACTCGAAGTGCGGGGCGTCATTGAAGGCGTCATCCGCGGTTTTCGCCGGGCGGTGATGGAGAACGCGGCGCGGCCCTACCGCCCTTGGAACCCGAAGCCCGGCCAATGGCCGCCGCAGGAATCGAGTGGACCCGGAACGCTATAAAATGGGCTGGCTACTCGTGGCATTCGATCTACCGGTGGGCACGAAAAAGCAGCGCAAGGCCGCCACCGACTTCCGCGAGTTCCTCCGCGACGACGGCTTCATCATGATTCAATGGAGCGTCTATGCCCGATCCTGCGTGAGCTTTGCCAGACAGGAGACCCACCTTGAGCGGGTGAAGAGGCATCTGCCCCCGGAGGGCTCCGTGCGGGCATGGTTCCTCACGCGCGTGCAATGGGAGGCCAGCTTCGTAATCCAAGGCCGGCCGGCAGAAGAGGTGCCACCCGAGCAAATGCCGGAGCAAATCCAGCTTTGGTAAGCGTGTCGGGGTCGGTAGAATGGCT
>DATLZF010000438.1:0-3796 GCA_035574135.1 Candidatus Methylomirabilota bacterium | reverse complement strand
GCAACCCCGCGCCAATGGCCGCCACCCCGCGCCAGCGGAAGTGACAAAAGATGAGCGCCGCGACGCCGTAGCACAGCGCGATGCGGTTCAACACGCCGAGCAACCGGATGTCCGGCCACGGGTGGGTGACACCCCCGGAATAGAACAGCGCCACGACATAGAGCAGCGCCGCCCGGCGCAGGATGCGCCTGTGGGCCGCTCCCCTGCCCTCCTGCGCCAGCGTCTTGGTCAGCGAAAAAACAATCGAAACGCCTACGAGAAAGACGAACAGCGGAAAGATCAGATCGTAGAAGGTGAACCCCGCCCATGCCTTGTGCTCCAGTTGCCGGCTCACCGAGCGCAGCACCGGGTTCGCGCTCATCTGCCCGAGCGCCGTCATGAAGGAATCGGCGCCCACGATCCAAAACATGTCAAAGCCGCGCAGGGCATCGACCGACATGAGACGTGGGCTTGCAGACGGATTCGCAGAGGTGGGCGGATTCATGGTTTCAAGTCCGACTGCAGGTCCACGCTGATCAAATGGGTCCGGTTTCGGGCGTATAGCCGACCGGCAGCCAGCGCGGGGTGGGCACGCACTTCGCCCCCGAGGATATGGCTCCGGCCCATTTCGCGGTAACCATCCGGCTCTGCCGCCGCCACGATCAACTCACCCCGGTCGCTGAGGAAAAGTAGCCGATCGCCCGCGAGCATCACCGTGCCGGCGCCCAGCCCTTCTTTCGTCCAGCGCACCCGGCCCGTTTTCCACTCCACGCAGCGCAGGCTCGGCGACGGGGAAAAGCCCGGATCCGCCCGACCGTGCACCCCATACAGATAGCCCGCGCGATAGACCGGCGTGGCGTAGTGCACTGACAACGCGGTGTCCCCGGACCACACCGTCTCCAAGCCTCCGGCGTTTACCCGCAGCAGCGCGGCGCCCGTGCCGTAGCTGGCGGACACGAAGACCTCATCGCCCACCACCAACGGCACGGCGGCATTGACCGACGCATGCATCCGCGCGCGCCAGGGAAATCGATGCCACACCGTGCCGTCCATCGGCGCCATCGCGATCAACCCCTCGCGAGTGAAGCACCAGATCAATCGCTTACCCGCCACCGTCGCGCCCACGGGAGAGGAATACCCCGCCTCGTCCTCCGTCGCCTTCCACCGCACGCGCCCCGTAGTGCGCTCAAAGGCCACGATGCCGGCTCCGTTCTCACCGCCCACCTGCACGATCACCAAGTCCCCCTCGACCCACGGGGAACACGCCAGCCCGAAGAATCCCTTGCGCGCGCCAAACTCCTTCTGCGTGTCCACGCTCCACCGCACCGCGCCTGACCCAAGGTCCATGCCGCACAACTTTCCTTCCGCGCCCAAGGTGTAAACCCATCCCGACGCCAAGGTCGGCGTCGCCCGCGGCCCGTCGTCAAAACCGAAGTCGTCACGGTACCGGGTCGCATAATTCGTTTTCCACAGAGTCCGTCCGGACGTCCGGTCGATGCACTCGATGACCTCGTCGCCACCGCGCCGGTGAAAGAGGATGAGCCGCTCCCCAGACACCACCGGACCGCTGAAGCCGGCTCCCACTTCGCGGCGCCAGACCACCCGCGGACCTTCCTCGGGCCAGCGCGCCGCCAACGGCGGACCGGCATACACCCCGTTGCGATCCGGTCCCAGGAACTGGGGCCAGGACTCATCCGCGCCGCTACTCCGCTGAGCCACCAGGAGGATCGCCCCCGCCGCCCACATCATCCGGCCGAGGGCGAATCGGAGCCGGCTTGAAATCACGAGGAATTCGGGCACGCGAGGATTGCTACCGGATACGGTGACACCCGTCAACGGCCCCGCCCCGGCGCACGCGCAAATCGTGACTTCTCAGCGCCCGCCGCCCCGCAGTAGGCTGGCCCCAATGCCAGTGAATGGTACCCGAGCATGATCCAAGACACCCTCAACCAAATTGAACGGCGCGTTGCCGAGGCCGAAGCGATCAAGCCGGAGGCCCGCCAGGAGCTGGCCGACCTGGTCGCCAAGTTGCGCCAGGAGGTGGCCCAGCTCGCCGAAACGCACGGCGACGACGCCCGCAGCATTACCGGCTTCGCCCACATCTCCGCCCACGAGGCCACTCGCGACACGCGAAATCCTCGCCTCCTGCAGATCGCCCTCGACGGGCTGAATCGCTCGGTGGCGGGCTTTGAACAGTCGCATCCCAAGCTGGTCCAGGTCGTCAATCGCATCTGCGAGACGCTGTCGGGTCTGGGAGTGTGACCCGCCATCGCGCCGGCACCTCGCCGAAAGTGCGCCGGCTTCCGGCACAGCGTCGGCCGGTTGGCCGTCGCCAGGGCATCTTCCAACTCACGGTTTAGACGTGGCGGCCCGGTGCAACTCCCGCAGCAACTCCAGCGCAGTCGCCACCAACTGTTCCCCTGAACCGGCCGCGCACCGGGCGCTCACCGGTTCATAGTTGCCCTCGGCGTAGCTGCGGCGGTCCGGGATGTAGCCGATGCTGCCGTTGGCCAGCTCGGCAATCATCGTCTGGCGGAACGGGGATCGGGCTTTCAATGCGAGTCCCAGTTCCACGAAGATTTCACCGGGCAGGCTGACCCAGGCCAGTTCGTCACCGAGGGCGATCACTTGCACCTCAACTTCGAGAGGCTGCCCTTCGCGCGCCGCGACATCCAGCACCTGGTAGGCCTTGACCAGCTTCATGAAGTTCTCCCGTGTCCGATCGTTGCCGGTGCGGACGGTCAGGCGCGCCTGCGCGACTTCCTCGGGAGTGATGGGCGCCAGCGGCAGCTCGACGCGGGCGGACTTGACCCGCAGCGGCGCGGCAGAGATGACCCGCAGCGACTTCTCCGCGAGAAAGACGCTCGCGGCCAGGATCGTCCCCAGGCGATCCGCCTCGGCGCGCGTGGACTGCTGTCGCGCCCAGTTCACGTCGAGATGGTTGAGGTTTCCGCACGCGCCGTTGGCAAACAGCGTGACGCAGTTTGAGCCGTGATACTCGGCCAGCCGCCGGCTGAGGGCGCCGGGATAATCCGCCGAGAACCGCGCGCCGCCCACCGTATCCGGGTGCATGGCGAAATTCACGTAGGCCGCGTAGGCGGGTACCAGTTGCCCCGGAGCGTGCGGTGGCTCGATGAGCACCAGCCCCACTTCCGGATCGGTGACACCGGCGGGCAGCACGATGTCGGGATTCAATTTGCCGGGGTTCCAGGCCACCGATCCGTCCTTCATGTAAAACCGCCGATTGTAGGCGAGGTGATCGCAGCGGCCGGTCGCGGTGGACACGAGCACGTTGGTCAGCCTGGCCACGGCGAGGCGCACGCTCTCGGCAATGCGTTCAGGCAACGTTGCCCCGTATCGCGCGGTAATGGAATTCGTGCCGGCCAGCGTGTCGCTCAACGATACGCCGCGCTGGCCGCGATCCGTCAACTCGGGCCCCGTGTGGGCGTGCGTCGCGGAAATCATCACGTGCGCGCCCGCCAGGCCGGTCGCGCGCTCGATGGCCGCCCGCGCGTCGCGGGTGAGGCTGAACGTGGTGGAAATCAGGTCCAGCGTCACCATCGCCACGCGGGTCGTGCCGTCATCGAGCACCAGGGCCTTGGCGAACAGGTCATCCAGGGTGCCTTCGGCCGCGCGGGCATGGTAATAGCCGGCCAAAGGCGCGCCCGGCGGCGGCGTGATGACAACCTGGGCGGCTCCGGCACGAAGTTCGGCCCCGGCCAGACGGCCGGCCAGGCCTACGACGATGAGAATGGTGGACAGACATTTCATGCTTGGAAGCGGGTTGTCCGGCCCGCCGCGCGCGCGGAATCACGGC
>DATLZF010000437.1:0-3940 GCA_035574135.1 Candidatus Methylomirabilota bacterium | reverse complement strand
CGACCCACACGTCGCGCCCCGACGGCGCGCTCAGGTGCACGTGGATCACGGCCACGCCACTCGTTTCGCCGACGCTGTAGCCGGTCGCGGCGAAGCCCACCGACGGCGGATCTTCATCAAGGATGGCGAAGGTGAACGGCGGCGAGGCGAGCGCGTTTGAGATGACGGTAAGCTCGAAGGTCAGCGTTTCGTTCAACTCGACGGCGTTGTCATCGAGGATTCGGAAGGGGAAGGTGGCGTTGGTCTGCCCCGGGGCGAAGACCAGCGTGCCGGCGGCAGGCTCAAAATCACTGCCGGCGGCGGCGGAGCCGTTGACGGACGTGTATTGGACCGCTACCGGGCGGGTGAAGGGCGCCTCGAGCAACACTTCGAGGGTGATCTGCCCCGCAGCCTCAAGGGCGCTGATGTTGGTCGGATTGAAGAACGCCCGTCGCAGCGGGGTGGTGTCGAGTTCGATGGTGTCGTTGGTCAGGGCGGAAACGTTGCCGGAGCGATCGCGGAACTGGGCGAAGACGGTGCGGGTGCCCACGCCCGCGTCGAGCGACCAGGTGGCGTTGGTGGCAAACGGCCCCCACGGGCCCCAGGATTGGTTGTTCGTGTTGCTGAAGCGCATCTCGGCCACCACGCCGCTGTTGTCCGTGGCGGCGACATCCAGCCTCACGACGCGGTTGGTGGTGAGGCTCAGGCCGCCTTCAATGACGATCTGGCCCGCGGGAGGCGTGATGTCGTTGGTGATGGTGAGGCTGGCCGAATGCGACGGAAGCAGGCCGGTGACGGTCAGACGGGCCGTGGTGTTGGTGAAAACGGTGAAACGGTGGAAAGGGCTGCGGGTGTTGGTGACGGTGTTGTCGCCGAAGCTCCAGTTCCAGGCGCTGCCGCCGAGCGACATGTCGGCGAAGTACACGGGCAGTGGCGCGTCGCCCCGGTTGGTCGAGGCGACGAAGTAGGCGTAGGGCGCGGTGTGGCCGTTGGTCCACACGCCGGCATGGGCGTTGTAGCCGCCGAGGAACGAGACGTTGTTGGCGCTCCATGTTGCGGTGGCGTTGACGATGGCCAGGTTGAACGTCTGGGCGGTGGCCTGTTCGGCGGCCTGCCACGCGTCCCGCACGGGATCGTAGATGCGGACGTGCACGCGGGGTTGCAGCCCCGCGACGTACCACACCACCATGCCCTGGGCGTTCAGGAAGGTGGAGACGCTCAGACCGGGGGCATGCTGGCCTTCGCGCCAGGCGTGCCGCGCGGCGTCGTAAGTCCGGTAATAAACCCGCGTTCCGGTGCCCGAGCCGCTCACCCAGGCCACGACCCCGTCGGCGAGGGTCAGGAAGGAAGTGGCCGCTCCGCCCGTGCCGGCCTGCGCCCAGGAACGAGTGGCCGGATCGTAGGCTTGGTAGAAGATCGAGCCTGTGCTGGTGGCCCACGCCACGACCCCGTTGGTGGTGTGCAGGGCGGTGACCGAGGCTCCGCCCGTCGGCACGGCCGGGGCGGCCACCCATTGTCCGCGCGCGCGGTCGTAAGCCCACGAAAACACGAAACCACCCGCGGACCAGGCAACCACGCCGTTGGCACTGGCCAGTGAAAACGGATTGCCGGCGATGTTCGTGCCGATCCAGTTCGTCCGGGCCGGATCGTAAAAGCGCAGGTACACGGTGGCACCGTCGTTCCACGCCACCACGTCGTCCCGTCTGGTGCCATTGAAGACGTTGCCGGTCGGCACGGTCGTGCTGCCCGGGCGGACCTGTCCTTGATCCACCACCGAGTAAGTCACGGTGGGCGGATTGAAGGAGGCCGTGACGGGCAGCGATCCGGAATAGTCGAAGACGGCTCCCCTCGCGGAGCCGGACCAAGCCAGGCACCCGCCGAGGAGGATGGAAGGGATGAACCTTCCCCAGGGGGCGCGACGCGGGCAATCGGGGACGACAAATGGAACCCTCATGGATCGAGAACGCTCTTGGATGGTGTTGCCTGAAACTTCTTCTGCCAAACGACGGCGGCAATATGCCCGGATTTGCCCTTGGAGCAATGTCTTTCCTCAGCCCGACGCAGCTACGCCGGCCGTCGCGGCGCGAGGGCCGTGTGGACGGGCAATCGGATCATGAAGGGCGATGTCCCAGAAGCCGCGCCGGCAGGAACAGCAGGGCCTTGATCAGGGCCAGCAAGGCGCCGACGCAGATGGCCAACAGGCGGAGGGGCAGGGAGAGGATCCACAGCAGTGGTGCCGCCGCCAGCACCAGCAACGCCAGCGGCCAGCACAGGACCAGCAGGAGACACCAGCTTACGACGAGCAGGAGGAATTTCATTGGCGGCGGCTGATGCGACGGGCCTGCCAGTCGATGACCTTGTCCACGCCACCCCAATTGGAGGCAACGCGGCCTCGCAAAATGTCCCCTTCGGCCAGACCCGAGTACGTGTTCGTGAACGTCTCGCCATCCCTTTCGCGGATGACCTGGAAGGTGACGTTGCTGCCCTCGACCCGGCCGGAGGAGATGGGCACCTGATTTTCACCCCAGGTCAGCGTTCCGGTCAGTTGCGTCTCGGTCTGGATCAGGCGCACCTGGGGTTCGAACGTCTGCCCGCCGGCGGCGGTATGCGTCCAGCGCCAGAGACCACCCACCGCGGCGGTCGTCTTCTCCGAATCGTCCCGCACCGCTTCCCAGTCCCGCGTGGTCGTCTCGCCATCCGGTCCGGGGCCTTCCACGGTGCCGACGAGCTTGTTGCCTTCGAGTTTGCCCTTGTAGTGCCAGGTCATTGATCGGCCGCCAAACTCCCGGGTGTAGGTAAAAGTCAGCTCCTTGTCCTTGAATTTGCCGTCTTCGATCTCAGTGTCGCCGCGCCGGCTCAACATGACGCCCGTCACCTTCTCGCCATCCTGCTCGAGCTTGAGGGACATTTCGACGTCGCGTCCGCCCAAACGTACGGTCCACTTCCAGATTCCGTTGACGCCATCGCGCCGGACCTTGGGTGCCTCCCGTTTGGCGTTCCAATCGAAGGACCGGGTTTCGTTGGCCCACTTGGATTCGAATTTTCCCGTGATGGTCGTGCCCTCCCAACGCCCTTCGTAGCGGGTTGTAAAGGGTTGCCCGTCCCGCTCTCGCACAACGTTGAAACTGATGCGTTCGTCCTGGATGACCAAATCCCGCACCGGCGTTTCGCGCCCGTTTCGCCCCGTGAAGATGCCGACAAAGCCGTCCTTTTCCTTCTTGATCTGGAGGGAGGATTCGATTTCGTCGCCCCCGGGAGTGGTGAAGTACCAGCGCCACGTGCCCACGGGACTGTTGGGATCCGGGGCACCGCCCTTTTCCGCCGCCGGGCCGGCTGGGGCGAGGGCAAGAGCCATGACGAGCGCGGCAAGACCGCGAAGTAACGCCTTCAGCCGCGAGCCAATTCGTGGTTTAAGCATGGTTCCCTGATAGCGTTGCGGGTGGGGAAGTCAAGCTCCCCGTCCGCTCCGGTCGCGATGAGACGCAGCGGCGGGTTCAGGCTGGTGCGCCGGCGCCTTTTGGGCGGCGCGCGGGTCGGATGCGACTAGCGGTAGGGAGGCTGGCAGCCCGCCGCAGCCCGAGGGGGAGCCGGTCCGCGCCTGCTCCCGAAAGTCGAGCCGCCCATCTTCACGCCCGTTTCCTTTCGCGTCCGCGATCGTTATGATACGCGGGTGATGCGACTGGGATCGCTTGAGCTGAAATCGAATTTGTTCCTCTCGCCCCTGGCGGGGTACACCAACCTGCCGTTCCGCCTGACGGTGCGGGAAATCGGCGGCCTCGATCTGGCCACCACGGACCTCGTCAACGCCCGCTCCCTGCTCGAGAAGAATCCCAAAGCCTTCAAGCTGATCGAAACCTGTCCGGCCGACCGCCCCCTTGCCGTCCAGCTTTTCGGCGCTGTGCCGGAGGAAATGCGGGACGCGGCCGTGTTGCTGGAAGCCCGCGGCGTCGCCGCCATTGAC
>DATLZF010000436.1:0-2262 GCA_035574135.1 Candidatus Methylomirabilota bacterium | reverse complement strand
GCCTCGAGGACGCGGCGGGCCAGTTGACGACCCTGCTCGGTGGTCGCAACCCAGAGCCCGACGCCGAGGATGACGACAGCGTGCGCCACCACCGAAATGACGATGCTCGTGCGGTCCTTCTGGCTCTTGGGTCTGGGCATCGGCGGCGGGATTCGCGAAATCGAGTTACAGGGCGGAGGTCGAGGATTCCGGAATCGGTTTCCTCCTTCATCGGCCCGGCGCCGACGCCGGCTAGCGTCCCACCCCCTCGGTGGCGAGCCCGACCTTGGAGATGTTGGCCGAGATCAAAACGTCCAGAACACCGATGATTTTTTGGTATTGAATCCGGCTGTCGCCGCGCACGACCACGTTCAGGTCGGGATCTTCCTTGCGGAACTCGACCAGCGCGGTGAGGAGTTGGTCCTCGTTCATCTCGACGGCGTTGAGGTAAATCTTGCCCGAGTTGTCCACGGTGACGTAATTGGCCTTGGACGCGGCGTCCTTGGGCCGGGCCCCGGCGGTCGGCAACGTGATGTCCATGTCATTGACCGGCGGCGCGGTGGTGAGGATGAAGATCACCAACAGCACGAAGGCAAGGTCGAGCAGTGGGGTGATGTTCAGCTCGTTGAGCGTGTGGTGCTTGTTGGCGGAATATTTCTTCATCGCATTGCGGGCGGTTCAGACCAGGTCCGGCTCCGGCTGTTTCTCGCGCTCGCGCATCTTCTCCAGAGCCGCGGCGATCTCCTCCGACACCGAGCGGTTGTCCACGTAGATGTGCTCGACGGCCGTGGCGTACTCGGCGGTAAAGTTGTCCAGCTCCTGGGTGATCGCGCGGATGGTGGTGACCATGTAATTGTAGGCGAACATGGCCGGAATGGCGACGAACAGGCCAACCACGGTGGCAATGAGCGCGCCGGCCACACCCGGGGCCATCGCCGTCAGACTGGCCGCCTGCTTGACGGCGATGCCCGAGAACGTCTCCATCACGCCCCACACCGTACCCAGCAATCCGATGAACGGCCCGCCCGCCACCGCCGTCGTCAGGATGATCATGCCCTTCTCAAGCGAGATGGCCTGAGCGCTGACGGCGCGCTCCAGGGCGACCTTGACGGACTCGAACGACGCCGGGCTGATCTTGGTGACGACCTTGCGCGCGAGGTGATCGGTCTCCGCACCCTTCACCAGGCCGCCTTGCCTGTGTTGCACCACTTCGACAGGGTTGTTCTTGAGGTGGTAGGCCAGTTCTTCCGCGCCGGTGTAATACACCTCGTAGGCCGGGGCCCCGACAAACTCCTGGTTCTTGTTGAAAATCTCCATGGGGTCCCGCGTCGAGCGGTAGGCGGCAAAGAATTTTTTCGACATCTTGCTGGCGCGGTAGAGCTGGCGGCCCTTGTTGATCATGACCGTCCAACTGAACAGCGAGACAATGACCAGCATGCCGATGGTGATCTTGCCTTCGAGCGTGGCCTTCTCCAGAGCGAAGCTCAACGCATTGGCCAGGAACGGTAACAGGGGAACGGTTTCCATAACGGTGTAATCGATCAGTGAAGAGTTGCTGGTCTGGCGATGTCCGTGAACATGATGGCAGGCTAGAGACGCCGGGTGGCGGTTGCATGGCAGGCCCGTTACTTTTCCGTCACAAGCCCGGGAGAGTCCGCGTGGCCATTCTTCTCGGCCTGCCGGCGCCATTCCGTGGGTGTCATGCTGAACCGCCGTTTGAACAGGCCGTTGAACAGGCCCAGATGCCGGTAGCCACAGGCCGACGCGACGTTGATCACCTTGAAGTTTGTCTCCGCGAGCATCCGGCGGGCTTTCAAAAGGCGCAGTTCCGTCTGCCACATGCGCAGCGATACGCCGAAATGGCGCCGGAACAGACGGCTGAAATGCCGCACGCTGCATCCACAATGCCCCGCCAGTTCCTCGGACGAGGCACGGATGAATTCGTCCTCCGTGAGCCGCTGCATCAGCTCATGGATGCGCCGGTCCGCCGAGAGGATCACCCCGTCACCCGTGCCGGCCCGGGACAATTCGTGATCGAACACCAGCGCGATCAAATGGAGCATCCGGCAGCGGGCCAGGAAGCCATTCACCGCCTCCGTGCGCTCGCACAGTTCCTGGAAGGCCCTCCCCACGGCGTGCGTCGCCGGGAACAGCCGGAACGCCCGCCGCGCGAGCGCGCCCTGGTGCTCGAAGAAATGACGCTCCGACATCATCAACAGGCCGCCCATCGAGTCGGGGCAGAAGCGAAACGCGCTCAACCGCATCGATCCCAGCCGGCTGGCA
>DATLZF010000435.1:0-4690 GCA_035574135.1 Candidatus Methylomirabilota bacterium | reverse complement strand
CACCTGCGAGCCGGATAGGCTCGTGACGCCCGCCGATCCCGCGTTGCCCAAGCGGCTGGTGTTGTTCCAGGCGCACCTTGTGCCCGGACTTTGCCGTCATGGGCGGGGCGGAGCCGTACCGCGCGCCGTTTGATCCCTCGGCGATCCAGCATTGACATAATCCGTGGAATTGCCTCTTCTAATGAAGACTCCCAGCAGTTCGACCTTCAGCACAGGTCGGCGAGAAGCTTGCCGCGGTGTGGGCAAGCGAGGCGTTCTCGAGCGCACCAGGAGCGTGTCAGTTTCGTCAACCCAACTCACACAGCACGGTACTGCGTATGCAAAAACGTCGAACAGGGAACAGAATTCATCCGGCTCGGGCGGCTCTTCGCGCGAGCGGTCTGGCGCTGCTGTCCAGCGGACTGCTGGCCACGGCGGGGGCAGCGGATATCATTGTTTATCAAGAGCGTTTCGAGACGGACGGGGAGGGTGTTCGTTGGACGAGCGTGGGGCGCGGGGTCAGCGAGGATCCCGCCAGCGGTCCGGCGTTCTGGGGTCTGAACTACGGCCCTGAAGCTCCATCGTTCGTCGGGGTGCGAGCCATCGCGCCGGCGAGGCGCGCCATCATGGCCTGGCATCACTCGATTCCGGCGGATGTCATCTCGGCCGATTTTCTCAGTGTCTTCGAGTGTGTGGCCAATTGGTTGAGCGCGGGGCGGGCCACCAAGACGGTGCTGTTCTCGCCGCCGCCCGCCGGTCCGGGGGATGACGCGCTGGTGGCGCGGTTGGAGGCAGCGGGCTACACGGTGGTGCCCGATGATACGGCGGCGCCTCCGCCGGCGGCTGCCACCATCGGCTTGGTGATCCAGTCCAGCAGCGGTGTGCCGGATCCCACCCGCTTCACCAGTTATCCCGCGCCCTTGTTGAGCTATAACGCCAGCAACCATGACGATGAACTGACTTCCTCCATCGGTACGACGGCGGTGACCTACCCCGGGGTGGTGGAGATGACGACGCCGACTCATCCGGCCTCGTGCGGACGGACGGCCACGTTCGAGCCGGTGACTTCGGCTCAGACGTTCGATTTGATCGGGCCGACGACTCCGTCGGGGGCGACGGTGATTGCCAACTACAACTTGGTCATCACGGAGACAGTGACGACCTTGGCGGAGGTGGATCAAATGATCGCGGGCACGCTGGCAAGCGCGCAGACCAGCGGGGAGATTCTGACGGCGGATCTGGCGCAAGGGGCTCTGGGACAGTGGACGGGAGACCCGGGACAGGACAATCCGGCGCCGGGCATGCCCAACAACACGGCCACCTTCGGCACGCGGGCCACGGGCAAATTGATGGTGCGGACGCCGGGCACTTACACTTTCGCGTTTAGCGTGGATGATGGCGCGCGGTTCCGGATCGACCGGAATCGCAACGGCTTGGACGCCGGCGACGCGGTGTTGACCGAAGAGGACGGCGCCGGACTGCGCATTCTGCCGGTGGATGTGACCTTTGCCGAGGCGGGGGAATACGATTTCGAGTGGGTGACGTTGTGCACCGGCGCGGACTTTGGGCAGGAGGTCTCCGTGGCCTTGACGGCCGGGGGCGGCACGCCGGTGGAGCCGTGGGATCCGTTCAACTTCCAGTTGCTGGGCTCCACCACGGATGCTGACGTGGCCCTGGCGGGGACGATCGCCATCACCACCTACGTGCCGACGGCGACGATCGAGCAGCCGCAGCCGTTCATCATCGTGGTGGACGCGGGCGGAGCGTTGCTCGGCGGGCCCCTGCGCGGGTTCGAGGGCGATGGCTTCTGGGGGGGCGCGGATTTGAACGACGTGGATTTCGGGGTCCCTTCGAGCGATTCCGAGGGGCGCTACCTCACTCTCCAGTCGGTCGATGTGCGCGGTCAGGAGGACCTCAGGTTGGTGCTGGCGCTGGCGGGCAGCGATGTGGATTTCGAGGCCAACGACTTCCTGCGCATTTCCGCGGATCCGGATGGGGCGGGGCCGGCGGGATTCCAGTTGCTGGCCGAGTTTCGCGGGATTGGCGGTGGCCCCATGGGTGACACTCTGGCCAATGGCACGCCTCGAAACTACATCCTCCGGGGCAACTTCCGGGGCGTGACCTACCCGCTGCCGGCGGGGGCCACCGATCTCGTCATCCGGTTTGAAGCGCATTGCACCTTCTTCAATGAGGTGATGGCGTGGGATAATGTCCGCATCATAGCCCGGGGTCCGGATGCACCGACGTTGAGCATTCGGCGCAACGGTGGCAACGTCGAGGTGCATTACACGGGCACGCTCCTGTCCTCCGAGACCGTGGATGGGGAATACACGCCGGTGCAAAACGCGGGGAACCCTCATGTGATCGCGTTGGGGGCCGGCGGCCCGCAGCGGTTCTACCGGGCGCGCAACCCGTAGGTTGCGCCGTCCTCAGTCCGCGTGAGTTTCGAGCTGCGGACCGGGCCTCGCACCCGGTCCGCGGCGTCGTCGGGCGGAGCAAAAAGAAAAGGGATGGCCGCCTGGCCATCCCGGGCTCGATGGAACGGAGTGGCGGCTATTTCCGTTTCTTGTGCCGCCCTTTGAACGTCAGCTCGGCCACGCCCGACTTGTCGAGTTCGCCGAGCCCTTCCTTCACCATCCGGTTGAATTGCTTGAAAGTGGCGGCGGCCAGGGGCAGGTCCATTTTCTTGTCCTTGGCCAGGGCAAGAGCGATGCCGGAGTCCTTGGCCGCGTGGGCGGCGCTGAAAAAGCATGTGTGCTCGCGGTTCACCATGTCTTCCCCATCGGTCTGGAGCACGCGCGAGTTGGCGCCCGTCTGGGAGAAAATCTCCATCAGCAGCTTCAAGTCGATGCCGTGGGCGGCGCCCAGGCCCAAGCCCTCCGCCAGACCGGCGGTGTTGATGTTCATGACCATGTTGACCAGCGCCTTGACGATGGCTGCCTGACCGGCTTTGCCCACATAGCGCATGGACTGGCTCAGCTTCTCGAGGATGGGCTTGACCTTGTTGAAGACCGCCTCGTCGCCGCCACACATGAGGTAAAGTGTGCCCTGGCGCGCCTGGGTGATGCTGGAGGCCATGCAGGCTTCGAGGGAGGAGGCGCCGGCCTTTTTCGCGAGTTTTTCGATTTCGATGTGTACCTTTGGCGACACCGTGGCGCAATTGATGAACACCCGCCCTTGGGCCCCGGCGAGCAGACTGTCGCCCTTGGACGCGAAAATCCCGCGCATCGCGTTGTCATCGGTTACGACCGTGATGATCACATCGGCCAGCGCCGTGACGCGGGCGAGAGTGGGGCATGCCTCGCACCCGAGTTCCCGCGCCAGGTCCAGCGCGGCCTGGGTCCGAACGTCATAAACACCCGTGACCGGGAAGCCGCATTCCTTGAGCCGACGGGCCATATTGGCGCCCATGCGCCCCACGCCCACAAATCCGATTCTTTCCGCCATAGTGGTGTTCCTTCGAGGTTGTTGAATGGTTACTGGTTGGTCTTGAACTCCGGATAAAACGGGTTGTGCCGCATTTCCTCGGCGACGGTGGTCAAGGGGCCGTGGCCGGGGCAGATGACGGTGTCGTCCGGGAGCGTGAATATCTGCGCGCGATTGCTGGCCAGCGCGTCGGCGTAGGAAACCCCGCCTCCGCCCATCGAGCCGGCGAACAGCGCGTCGCCCACCACCGCCACCGGTCGCGCAAGGCCCCGGATCACGTAGGTGGTCCCGCCCACCGAGTGCCCCGTGGTCTGGCGCGTTTCAATCTGGAGCCCGCCGACGGCAAACGTGTGCCCGGCCGGGAAAGTCGCGGCCCCCGGGACGCTCTCCAGACGCGAAGCGTGTACTGTTGCACCCGTCTCCGCCTTCAATCGGTCCAGGTCGGCGATGTGGTCCACATGCGTGTGCGTGAGCAGGATGAGTTGGATCTTCAAGCCCCGCCGCCGGGCGGTTTCAAGCATGGGGGCGCAGGTGCCGCCGGTGTCGAATGCCGCTGCGGCGCGAGTGGCGGGATCCCACACCAGATAGGAGTTCACGGTCATGTCCTCGTAGGTTGTATTGAAGGCGGCCAGACCATCCAACTCGACCGGCTGGGGGTACCAGGCCTTTTGCGCGCTGGCGATCAGTTGCTCGGGAGCCAGTCGCAGAGTGGCCGCCAACCGCCTCAGGATCGTTGGATCGACCCGGCCGCCTTTGGCAGCGATCCAGTCTGCCACCGCCACTCCCGCCTCGGCGGCGATCTGTTCATCCGTGAGCTTCAACCCCCGCTGGGCCTTGCCCAGGATGTCCACGAAACTGTCTTCCAACGGAATGCTTGCCATGAGTGGCCGAAACTTAGGGAGGCAGCTTCCAGAAAGGAAGAAAATTTGGTCCGCAAGACTTCCCGGCGATCCGCCCGATCGTCTCCTGAAAACGGTACGTCCCCCGGATCAACGACAAGTTTGCACGGAGGGTGTCTCCGCTTCTTGCAGGTGCTGCTGGGCCCACCGTGCCGCTGTCGAGAGAGCGGGAGCGGGCGGCACGGCAACGCTGGCTCCTCCCGCCGTCGTTCGACGCGGCGCTACGGCTCGTGTTGCGAACTGCTCCGCCCCCCCCGCGCTCGCGCCGGCCTTGCCGTGAGCTGAGATGCGCTCAATTGCATCGGCGAAAGAGGGTTGAACTTGCCTGAATCCTGGATGACCCTCGGGGCGTCAAAGCCCTACTGATTATGAGCAACCACCAATTC